>CALWVZ010000020.1 GCA_944385125.1 uncultured Oscillospiraceae bacterium | reverse complement strand
CATCGAGCGAGATTTGAAAACCCTTTCGGGCTTCAAATCTCGCTCATCTTTTTGGCTCCATTTTGCAACGGGCCCTTGGTCATACTAAAATATAAATTGCAGGGGGCATTGATAGTTTTTCAGTTCTATCTCCTGATACTCACCGCCGGCCTCCCCGTCCCGGGTCCAGGCCACCGGCTTTTCAAAGCTGAACTTTGCCCTCTTGGTATGGAGTATCAGCAGGTCCTCGCTGTCGTATTTCTGGTAGAGCACGCTGTCCACGATGTTCTTGAACTCCGTGAGATTGCCGGGGTTTTTCACCAGCACCAGCTCGGAATAGCCGTCCCCCAGGCACACCAGGTCGTCCCGGAGATGCACCAGCCCCGCCACGGAGGTGGAGTTGGACACGCTGCCGTAGAGGAAGTCCCCCTCAATAACGCCGCCGTCATATTCCACCCGTGTCTTGTAGCTCTCTATCTTGGGCAGGGCCAGGGCCCCCTGGAGCACATAGGCCAGGTGGCCCAGCATCTTCTTCTGGCTCTGGGGGGTGGCGTAGCTCACCTCCGTGAAAGCCCCGAAGGCGGCGATATAGGCAAAGTACTCCCTGTCCCCAAAGCCACCTACGTCAAAGGGGTGGGCGGTGCCGTGGACTATGCGCCGGGCGGCGGCCACGGTGTCGTTCTTGGGCAGGGCCAGGGTGGTGGCCACGTCGTTGGCCGTGCCCATGGGGATATAGCCCAGGGGCGGGGGAGAGCTTAGCTCCATCAGCCCAGACACCACCTCGCTGAGAGTGCCGTCCCCGCCGATGCAGGCCACGGCGTCATAATCCATGGCATAGGAAGCGGCGTACTCCGTGGCGTCCCCTCGGCCGGAGGTGAAAAACAGGCTGGTCCTGTACCCGCCCAGATCCAGGGTCTGGAGAGCCTCCCCCAGATTCACCTTGTAGGCTCCCTTGCCGGCAGAGGGATTGATTATCAGCATCAGCTTCTTTTCCATTTGTCTCCGCTCCTTTGATATGAAAAAAGGACATGCCGGAAGCATGTCCTTAATCGCTTTTTTCTCAAGCCATCTCGTTGAGCTTGCTTGCCATAGCAGACTTCTTATGAGCTGCATTGTTCTTGTGCAGAAGCCCCTTGCCGGCTGCGCGGTCGACAGTCTTAACAGCAACTTTATAGGCACTGACGGCATTGTCACGGTTGCCTTCGGCAACGGCTGCGTCAAATTTTTTCATCATGGTCTTGAGCTCGGTCTTGTCCGCCCGGTTCTTGGCTCTGAGCTCCTTGGACTTAATGTCTCTCTTTGCAGAAGATTTAATGTTGGCCATGCTTCAATCGCCACCTCCTCCTATAAAATTGAGTCATCACAACTCGCATTGATGGATTATATCAAAGAAGTCACCAGAAATCAAGTGTTTTTTCAAAAAAAGTTCTCATTTTTTTGCCTCTGTTATCTATTGTAGCCATTATGGGAATGATACACTATATCTTGATTTTTGGAGGTATTGCTATGCTTTATAAAGGCAGGACGGACCTGGCCAGCGAGAGCTTCCGCCAGCTGGGTGAGGACGGCGGAGAGCTCACCCGGCTTTCCGGGGTGAAGGCGGTGAAAGAGAACATCCATGGTCTGGAGACCCTGAGCGTGGATATCCTGGACGAGAGGGGAGCCAGGGCCCTGGGCAAGCCTATAGGCAAATATTTCACTCTGGACACTCCCCGACAGTTCCAGCGTGGGGCGGAGCAGTTCCCTGATTTGGTCAAGGCCCTCTCGGAGCTGATAGGCCGCTGCGCCGGCAGTTTCGGCTCCGTGCTGGTGGCCGCCCTGGGGAATCCCGACATCACCCCCGACGCCCTGGGAAGTCTGGCCGCCGGGAGCATACTGGTGACCCGGCACCTGAAAGAGGGAAAGGTCCCCGGCTTTGAGGCCTTCTCCTCCCTGGCCCTCAGCCGTCCCGGGGTGCTGGGCAGCTCCGGCATTGAGAGCGCAGTTCAGATAAAGCTCCTTTGCGACGAGATCCGGCCGGAGCTGGTGATAGTCATAGACGCCCTGGCGGGGGCTGACCTGGACCGGCTCTGCCGCTGCATCCAGATATCCTCCTCCGGCATTTCCCCCGGCTCCGGGGTGGGCAATGACCGGCAGGAGCTGAGCCGGGAGACCCTGGGTGCGCCGGTGCTCTCCATAGGCATACCTACGGTGATGGACGCCGGGATCCTGGCCGGGGAGGGGATGGCCGGGCTCTTCGTCACGCCCCGGAGCATCGACTCCCTGGTGAGGGCCGGGGCCCGGGCCATAGGCTACGGGATAAACATGGCCGTCCACCGGGGGCTGAGCATTGAGGACATGGACCTGCTCCTGGGCTGAGCTCCTTCTCCCTGTGTTTCACGTGAAACATTATTGTCCTTATCTTTGACCTGTGTTTCACGTGAAACATTCTTTACTATTTCAAAACTTATAAAATGTTTCACATGAAACATTGAAAAGCACAGTCAAAGCTGATATAATGCCTCCAGATATAAAAGGAGAAAACTTATGGCTAAATTGATTGCTGTTGCGAACCAGAAAGGCGGCGTGGGTAAGACCACCACCTGCGTCAATCTCTGTGCGGCCCTGAGCCTGATGGACAAAAACGTGCTGCTGGTGGACTGCGACCCCCAGGGCAACGCCAGTTCCGGCATGGGAGTGTCCAAAAGCCAGCGGCCCAACACCTACGACATGCTGATAAACGGCGCCCAGGCTGCCGAGTGCATAGTCCACACGGATTACGGCGACGTTATCCCCGCCAGCAAGGAGCTGGCCGCCGCTTCCGTGGAACTCATCGACACGGAGGAGAGGGAATACGTGCTGAAAAAGGCCCTGGAGACCGTGAAGGAAAACTACGACTACATACTCATGGACTGTCCCCCCTCCCTGGAGCTGCTGACGGTGAACTCCCTGGTGGCGGCGGACACGGTGCTCATCCCCATGCAGTGCGAGTACTACGCTCTTGAGGGCATAGCCGACCTGATGACCAGCATCAAGATGTGCTCCCGGCGCCTTAACCGCAAGCTGGGTATAGAGGGCATAGTCCTCACCATGTACGACAGCCGGGCAAACCTCACCATCCAGGTGGCAAACGAGCTGCGCCGCTATCTCTCCGACAAGGTCTATGAGACGGTGATACCCCGCAGCGTCCGCCTCTCCGAGGCCCCCAGCCACGGGCTGCCCGGCGTGGTCTACGACAGGATAAACCGGGGCAGCAAGGCCTATATGGCCCTGGCGGTGGAGTTCATTGCCAGAAGTGAAAAGTGAGGTAAAACATGGCGGCTAAAAATATGAAAGGACTGGGCACGGGACTGGGCGTCCTCTTTGGAGGGGACGATATGGACGAGGGCGATTCCCAGCTGCTGAACCTGCCCATAAGCAAGGTGGAGCCCCGGCTGGAGCAGCCCCGGGAATATTTCGACGAGGCGGCTCTCCAGGCCCTGGCGGACTCCATCGCCCAGTACGGGCTCATCCAGCCCATAACCGCAAGGAAGCTGGACAGCGGCTATTACCAGATAATCGCCGGGGAACGGCGTTGGCGGGCGGCCCGTATGGCCGGGCTCCGGGAGGTGCCGGTGCGGGTCATCGAGGCCGACGACCGTCGCACGGCGGAGCTGGCCCTGGTGGAAAATCTCCAGAGGGAGGACCTAAACCCGGTGGAGGAGGCCAAGGGCTATAAGACCCTCATGGAGGAATACGGCCTGACCCAGGAGGAGACGGCCAAAAGCGTGGGCCGCTCAAGGCCGGCAGTGGCCAACGCCCTGAGGCTGTTGAGCCTGTCAAAGCCGGTGCTGGAGCTTCTGGAAAAGGGTGAGCTCTCCGCCGGCCACGCCCGGGCCCTGGTGCCCATAGAGGACGGGGAAAAGCAGCTGCTGGCGGCAAAAGAGGTCATAGACAAAGCCCTGTCCGTGAGGAAGACGGAGCAGCTGGCGGCAAGGCTAAGCCGGGAGACGGAGGAGACGGAGGAAAAGCCCTTCCGTGGCGTGAAGGTGGACTATGGCGCCGAGGTGTCCCGGCAGCTCAGCGAGGCCCTGGGCAGGAAGGTGAAGCTGGTGGACGGAAAGAAGACCGGCAGGATAGAAATAGAATTTTACGGCGCCGACGACCGGGAGGCTCTCATTGAACTGCTGGGCCGGGCCGGCAACAATAAATAAGTAAGGAGAAAAGAAAAATGCTGGACATAAAGTTTGTCAGAGAGAACCCTGAGATAGTCAAGGAGAACATCAAAAAGAAATTCCAGGAGGCAAAGCTGCCCCTGGTGGACGAGGTGCTGGAGCTGGACGCCAAGAACCGCTCCGCCATCACCGAGGCCAGCGACATCCGGGCCAGCCGCAACGCCCTTTCCAAGCAGATAGGCCAGCTCATGGGCCAGGCCAAGAAGGACCCCTCCAAGCTGGAGGAGGCGGAAAAGATAAAGGAGCAGGTGAAGGCCAACGCCGAAAGGCTCTCGGAACTGGAGAAGCTGGAGGAGGAATACGCCCGGCGCATCCGCCACATCATGCTCAGCATCCCCAACATCATCGACCCCTCCGTGCCCATCGGTCCCGACGACAGCGCAAACGTGGAGGTGGAGCGCTTCGGGGAGCCGGTGGTGCCGGAGTATGAGATACCCTACCACACGGACATCATGGAGAGCTTCAAGGGCGTGGACATGGACGCCGCCGGCCGGGTCTCCGGCAACGGCTTCTATTACCTCATGGGGGATATCGCCCGGCTCCACTCCGCCGTGCTGGCTTATGCCCGGGACTTCATGATAAACAAGGGCTTCATCTACTGCATACCCCCCTTCATGATACACGGCAACGTGGTGGAGGGCGTCATGAGCCAGACGGATATGGACTCCATGATGTACAAGATAGAGGGGGAGGACCTGTACCTCATAGGCACCTCCGAGCACTCCATGATAGGCAAGTTCATCGACCAGATAATCCCCGAGGAGAGCCTGCCCCAGACCCTCACCAGCTACTCCCCCTGCTTCCGCAAGGAGAAGGGCGCCCACGGCATAGAGGAGAGAGGCGTGTACCGCATCCACCAGTTCGAAAAGCAGGAGATGATAGTGGTCTGCAAGCCTGAGGACTCCATGGCCTGGTACGAAAAGATGTGGCGATTCTCCGTGGAGCTGTTCCGCAGCATGGATATCCCGGTGCGGCAGCTGGAGTGCTGCTCCGGCGACCTGGCGGATTTGAAGGTGAAGTCCTGCGACATCGAGGCCTGGTCCCCCCGGCAGCAGAAATACTTCGAGGTCTGCTCCTGCTCTAACCTGGGGGACGCCCAGGCCCGCCGCCTGCGCATGAGAGTCAAGGGCCAGGACGGCAAGATGTACCTGCCCCACACTCTGAACAACACCGTGGTGGCCCCGCCCCGGATGCTGATAGCCTACCTGGAGAACCACCTCCAGGCCGACGGCTCCGTCACCATTTCCCAGGTGCTCCGGCCCTACATGGGCGGCGCTGAAGTGCTGATACCCAAGAAATAAAAACCAGAACTTCAATATTTGCCTTTTTGAAAAACCGGCGGAAAATTTCCGCCGGTTTTTTAGCTTGTAAAAGAAGGCTATGCCTTCTTTTACAAAAAAGCTTGCACTTCGCTTCATGCCTCGGTTGTACGCCTACGGCGTACAATTCGACACTCCGCTCCGTGAGAAGTGTTTTCCGCAACGTACACGCCGCTGCGGAAAACGATTCAAATTATTTTTTTGCTGGGTTTAAAAAACTCTGTGAGGCTTTCTTGAAAGTTTCAAAAAATCATAGAAAATTTCCGCCGGTTTTTGTTTATAATTTTGTATATCTTTCTATATTATATTTATGTCTTCCACAAAGTATTGAAAATCTTAAATTATTTTGATATAATTATATAGTTAGGAATACTGCGAGCAAATTCGCTGAGAGGTGCCGTAAATGAACTCACTCAATGACATTTGGGACAAAATTATAGAGATACTTTCCCATCAGCTTACAGCCACCGCCATCAACACCTGGTTCTCCGACTGCACCCCCGTGGATATAGAGGACAGCCGCCTGGTGCTGCACACCACCAGCGATTTTAAAAGGGATATCATAAATTCCCGCTTCGGCGACACCATAAAGGCCGCCCTCTCCGACCTCTTCTCCTGCGACTTCGATCTGCTGGTGCTCTCCGGGGACGAGATAAGCGATTTTGCCATAAAGAAAAAGGTGGACAACTCCCTGCCGGAAATGGCGGGCTACACCTTCGACCGCTTCATCGTGGGCAATTCCAACAAGTTCGCCCATGCCGCCGCCATAGCCGTGGCGGAAAACCCGGGGAGGACCTACAATCCCCTGTTCATCTACGGCAACTCCGGCCTGGGCAAGACCCATCTGCTTTTGGCCATAGGCCAGCAGATACACGAGCACAGCCCGGAAAAGAGCATAGCCTACATAAAGGGGGACGAGTTCACAAACCAGCTGGTGAAATCCATCAAGGACGGTACCGCCGAGGAATTCCGCCAGAAGTACAGGAACGTGGACCTCTTCCTGGTGGACGATATCCAGTTCATCGCCGGCAAGCAGCAGACCCAGAACGAATTCTTCCACACCTTCAATAACATCTACGAGGCCGGGCACCAGATAGTCATCACCTCCGATAGGCCGCCTCTGGAGATGTCCATCCTGGACGACAGGCTGCGCACCCGCTTTGAGGGCGGGCTCATGGCGGACATCCAGCCCCCGGATTTGGAGACCCGCATGGCCATAACCCGGAACAAGGCCGGGCAGCTGGGCCTGCTCCTCTCCGACGACGCAGTGGAGTACATCGCCAACAACATCACCGCCAATATACGGCAGATAGAGGGCGTGATAAAACGTCTCACCGCCTATAAGGAGATACTGGACGATATAATCACCATTGACTCGGTGAAGCGGGCCATAAAGGACGTAATCAGGATAGGCACCTACATCCCCACCCCCGAGAGCATAATAAGGGAGACCGCCAGGTATTACTCCCTGAAGCCGGAGGACCTGAGGGGCCAGAGCCGCTCCAAGAACACCGCAATGGCAAGGCAGGTGTCCATGTACCTTATGCGCTCCCTCACAAACCTCTCCCTTAAGGACATAGGCGCAGAATACGAGGACAGGAACCACGCCACCGTCCTCAGCTCCATAAGAAAGGTGGAGGACCTTTTAAAGACCGACCCCGCCATGGCCGGCACCGTGAGGGACATCACTTCCAATATAAATTCCGTCTGAGCTTTCCACATATGGCTGTGGAAAAGTTGAAAGGGAAATGTTGAAGGATGGGGCCGGGGCCGGCCCTGTGGGAAAGGGCTTTTTTGTTCACAAAAGCTTCAACATTCAAAAGGCCCGGATATCAAGGGCTAAAGGGACTTTTCCACAAAAATTTTTCCTACTACTATCACTACTAAAAATATTTAGATTTATTTATTATATAAAAAATTATTTTTTCCGAGGAGTATGAGATATGAACTTCAGCTGTGAAAAATATCTGCTTCAGAACGCCTGCGCCACAGCCTCCAGAGCCGCCGCAAGCAAAAGCCCCATCCCCGCCCTGGAGGGCCTGCTCATCCAGGCCGGGGAGGATATAAGAGTCACCGGCTACGATTTGAAAAAGGGTATATACACCAGCCTTCAGGCCGACATCAGCGAGGCCGGCTCCGTTGTGGTGGGCGCCCGCCTCTTCGGCGAGATGATGCGCCGCCTGCCCGACGGCATAGTTAAGATAAGCTGCGACGTGAACAACAACGTGAACGTGAAATGCGGCAAAAGCGAATTCAACTTCATGGGCATCAGCGCCCAGGATTACCCGGAAATGCCGGAGGTGGACGCTCTCAGCAGCATTTCCCTCCCCAGAAAAATACTGGGCCAGATGATAAACCAGACCCTTTTCGCCGTGTCCGACAGCGACGTGAGACCCATATACACCGGCACCCTCTTTGAGGTGGAGGGAGAGGAGCTGAGCCTGGTGTCCGTGGACGGCTACCGCCTGGCCCTGCGCCGGGAAAAACTGGAGAAGGCAAAAATGGAAAATTGCAGCTTCGTGGTCCCCGGCTCCGCCCTCAGCGACGTGGAGCGTATCTGCTCCGACAGCGAGGAGCCGGCGGAGATATCCGTGGGCGCAAAGCATATCTCCTTCTCCATCGGCGGCACCGTGGTGGTGTCCAGAAGACTGGAAGGTGAGTTCCTCAACTATAAAAAATCCATCCCCGACAGCTTCAAGTACCAGCTGAAGGTGGACAGAGGGGAGTTCATGTCCACTATAGACAGAGTCTCCCTTATAGTCAGCGAGAAAAACAGCAGCCCCGTGCGCATGAGCATCGGCGACGGCAGCATCCACTGCCTTTGCCTGACCCCCATCGGCCGGGCGGAAGACACCTGCTCCTGCCAAGGGGACGGGGAGGGCATGGAGATAGGCTTCAACGACCGCTACCTGAAAGACGCCATGAAGGCCGCCGGCAAGGATGAGCTGCTGCTGTGTCTCAACAGCCCCTCCTCACCCTGTATCATCAAGGCCGCCGACGGCAGCGACAGCTTCACCTATATGGTGCTGCCGGTGCGGCTCCACGCCTGAGGATATCACCGAGAGAAAGAGACTGAGTTTAGAAAATTATGGAAAAAATAGCTATAGACACCCAGTTTATAAAGCTGGACGCCCTGCTGAAATTCGCCGCCGCCGTGGGCACCGGCGGGGAGGCCAAGCTGGTAATATCCCAGGGAATGGTGGAGGTCAACGGCGAAGTCTGCACCATGAGAGGGAAAAAGCTCCGGCCGGGAGACAAGGTGAAATTCCAGAATATGGAATTTCTTATAACTGAAGCATGATAGTAAGACGCATAGCCCTCAGCGGCTTTAGGAACTATGAGTTCGAAACCGTGGACTTCATAGACGGCACCAACGTCATCGCCGGGCAAAACGCCCAGGGGAAGACCAATCTCCTGGAGGCGGTGTACCTGCTCTCCTGCGGCAGAAGCTTCAGGACAAGATTCGACCGGGAGCTGGTGGGCTTCGACTTTTCATCGGCGGAGATACTGGCGGATGTGTTCAGCCATGAGCGGGAGCAGACCATAAACATAAGGTTGCAGCCGGGCCAGGGGAAACAGATAAAGGTGAACTCCGTGAAAAAGAGCGCCGGGGAGCTGAGCGGAGTGGTGAACGCCGTGCTCTTTTGTCCCGACGATTTGAACATGATAAAGGAGGGGGCGGCGGTGAGGCGGCGGCTCATGGACAACGCCATAAGCCAGATACGCCCCAGATACGCCCAGTATCTCACGGAGTTCAACCGGCTCTACGAGCACAAGACCAGGATACTTAAAGACTGGCGGGACAAGCCCTCATTGCTGGACACTCTGGACGAGTTTTCCGATGGGATGTGCAGGGCCTCAGCCCAGCTGATACGCTACAGGGCTTCCTTCGTCCAGCGGCTGAAGGAGGCGGCGGCACCCATACACCGGGAGTTCTCCGGCAAGGGGGAGGAGCTGGGGATGGAATACAGGACCGTCAGCTCCGTGAAGGACCCCTTCGCTTCGGTGAAGGAGATATATTACGATATCTGCGAGCACCAGGAGCGGCACCGCCAGGCGGAGCTGGACAGCGCCCAGTGTCTCACCGGCGCCCACAAGGACGACCTGGAGATATATATAAACGGCCGCCTGGCCAGGAGCTTCGCCTCCCAGGGCCAGACCAGGACGGCGGCACTGTCGGTGAAGCTGGCGGAGAGGGAGATATTCCTGGCGGAAACAGGGGAATATCCAATACTGCTGCTGGACGACGTGCTCTCGGAGCTGGACGAGAAAAGGCAGGAGTTCGTCCTCAACCGCATAGGCGGGGGCCAGACCCTGATAAGCTGCTGCGAGGACGAGGGCATCTCCCGGCGCACCGGGGGAAAGGTGCTCCTGGTGGAAAAGGGCAGGATAAAATGAACTATCTGCATCTGGGCAAGGGCTGGGTGGTGAACACCGGGGAGATAATGGGCATCTTCGATCTGGACATCAGCTCTCAATCCCACCTGACAAGAAAATACCTCAGCATGGCGGAAAAGGCCGGGCAGGTCATCAACGCCTCGGAGGATATACCCAAGTCCTTCGTAGTCTGCTGGGACGGAAATAAAAGAACTTTGTATCTCTGCCAAATGGCTTCGGCTACCCTGCTGCGCCGGGCCGAGGCGGGGATACTGTGAAATGGAGATTAGTAAATGTCTGAAAACATAGAAAGAGCGGCTCAGGAATACGACGCTTCACAGATCCAGGTCCTGGAGGGCCTGGAGGCAGTGCGCAAGCGTCCCGGTATGTATATAGGCTCCACCTCCTCCTCAGGTCTGCACCACCTGGTCTATGAGATAGTGGACAACTCCATAGACGAGGCCCTGGCAGGCTTTTGCAGCCACATAGAGGTCTGCATAGAGGAGGGAGATATCATCTCCGTCCGGGACAACGGCCGGGGCATCCCCGTGGATATCCAGGAGCAGACCGGGAAAAGCGCCCTGGAAGTGGTCTTCACCGTGCTCCACGCCGGGGGCAAATTCGGCGGCGGGGGCTACAAGGTCTCCGGCGGCCTCCACGGCGTGGGCGCCTCGGTGGTCAACGCCCTGTCGGAGTGGCTGGAGGTCCAGGTCCACAAGGACGGGGATATATACCAGATGAAGTTCTCCCGGGGTGATATCACCGAGGGCATACACGTGGTGGGCAAGACCCGGGACCACGGCACCTTCGTGCGCTTCAAGCCGGACCCGGAGATGTTCGACGACACCGTCTACGACTACGAGATACTCCACCGGCGTATGCGGGAGCAGGCCTTCTTAAACGGCGGACTGCGCATCAGCATAGAGGACAAGAGAGCCGGCAAGGAGCAGAGCGAGACCATGTGCTACGAGGGTGGCATAAGGGAGTTCGTCCGCTATATAAACAAGAACAAGAACCCCATCCATGAGGACGTCATCTACCTCAGCGGCGCCAAGGACGAGGCCATAGCGGAGATAGCCCTGCAATATAACGACGGCTACAACGAGACTCTGGTCTCCTTCGCCAACGACATACACACCCCGGAGGGGGGCATGCACGAGACCGGCTTCAAGACCGCCCTCACCAGGGTCATAAACAACTACGGCCAGAAAAACAACATCATCAAGGGGGACGACAAGGTCTCCGGCGACGATGTGAGAGAGGGCATCTCCGCCGTCATCTCCGTGAAGCTGCCGGAGGCCCAGTTCGAGGGCCAGACCAAGCAGAAGCTGGGCAACGCCTACATCCGCACTTTGGTGGACAACATCGTGTCCGAGCAGCTGGCCACCTACTTCGAGGAGCACCCGGCCGTGGCCAAGGCGGTGCTGGACAAGGCCATGATGGCAAACCGGGCCCGGGAGGCCGCCAGAAAGGCCAGGGAGTCGGTGAGAAGGAAGACCGGGCTGGAGAGCGGCCAGATGCCGGACAAGCTCCAGGACTGCAACGAGCGGGACCCCTCCCTCTGCGAGATATACATCGTTGAGGGCGACAGCGCCGCCGGCTCCGCCATCCAGGGCAGAGACTCCCGCTTCCAGGCCATCCTGGCCATGTGGGGCAAAATGCTCAACGTGGAAAAAGCCCGGGCCGACAAGATATACGGCAACGACAAGCTCTATCCCCTTATCGTGGCCCTGGGGGCCGGCATAGGGGACGAGTTCAACATCGAAAAGCTCCGCTACCACAAGATAATCATAATGGCAGATGCGGATGTGGACGGCTCCCATATACGCACCTTGCTGCTCACCTTCTTCTTCAGATACATGCGGCCCCTTATCGAGCACGGCTATGTGTATTCCGCCGTGCCTCCCCTCTATAAGCTCACCCGGGGCAAGATGCAGAAGGTGGCCTACTCCGACGAGGAGAGGGATAAGCTCAGCGCCCAGCTGAGAGCCGACAACCCCAACGCCAAGGTGGATATCTCCCGCTTCAAGGGCCTGGGCGAGATGGACCCCCACGAGCTGTGGGAGACCACCATGGACCCGGAAAAGCGCACCCTGCGGCGTATAACCCTCAGCGACGCGCTGAAGGCCGACGAGATATTCACCGTGCTCATGGGGGAGGACGTGGAGCCGCGCCGGGACTGGATAGAGCGCAACGCCAAGTACGTGGCCAACCTGGATATCTGAGGAGGTGAGGGAAAATGGCACACAAGAGAGACTACAAGCCTGAGGATATCGCCTTTCCCAATCAGGCCATAACCGAGTCGGAACTGGTCAGCGAGATGCAGACCAGCTATATAGATTACGCCATGAGCGTCATAGTGGGCCGGGCCCTCCCCGACGTGAGGGACGGTTTGAAGCCGGTACACCGGAGGATACTCTACACCCTGTACGAGGATAACCTCACCTCCGACAAGCCCTTCAAAAAGTCCGCCACCTGTGTGGGCGACGTGCTGGGCCGCTACCACCCCCACGGAGACGGCTCGGTTTACGACGCCATGGTGCGTCTGGCCCAGGACTTCTCCATGCGCTATATGCTGGTGGACGGCCACGGCAACTTCGGCTCCGTGGACGGAGACCCCCCGGCAGCCTACCGCTACACCGAGGCAAGGCTCTCCAAGATATCCAACGAGATGCTTCGGGATATCGACAAGGACACCGTGGACTGGGACCCAAACTTCGACGAGACACGAAAAGAGCCCAGGGTCCTGCCCTCCCGCTTCCCCAATCTCCTGGTGAACGGCAGCAGCGGAATAGCCGTGGGCATGGCCACCAATATCCCGCCCCACAATCTCAGGGAAGTGATAAACGCCTGCATCTGCCTGCTGGAAAACCCGGAGGCGGGGCTTTCGGAGCTGATGCAGCACATTACCGGGCCGGACTTCCCCACCAGGGGCATCATCATGGGCCGCAGCGGCATACGCCAGGCCTACGCCACCGGCCGGGGCAAGGTGATAGTGAGGGCCCGCACCGAGTTTGAGGAGCACGGCCAGAACCGCATACGCATAATAGTCACGGAGCTGCCCTACCAGGTGAACAAGCGGCAGCTGATAAAGAACATCGCCGACCAGGTCCACGACAAGCGCCTGGAGGGCATATCCGACCTGCGGGACGAGACGGACCGCAACGGCATGCGCATGGTCATAGAGCTGAAGAGGGACGCAAATCCCCAGGTGGTGCTCAACCGCCTCTTTGCCCAGACCGCCATGCAGAGCAGCTTCTCCATAAACATGCTGGCCCTGGTGAACAATCAGAGCCAGCCCAGGATACTCTCCCTGAAGGACATCCTCAGCGAGTACCTCAGCTTCCAGGAGGAGCTGATAATCCGCCGCACCAGGTACGATCTGAGAAAGGCGGAGGAGCGGGCCCATCTGCTGGAGGGCCTGCTGATAGCCCAGGACAACATAGACGAGGTCATACACATCATCCGCTCCAGCTATGACGACGCAAAGCAGCGGCTCATGGAGCGCTTCGGTCTCAGCGAGGTCCAGGCCCAGGCCATCTGCGACATGCGCCTTATCTCCCTCCAGGGCCTGAACAGGGAAAAGCTGGAGGCGGAGTACAAGGAGCTGGAGGAGAAGATAAGCTACTTCAAGGCCCTCCTTGCAGACCCGGAGAAGATAAAGGCCGTGCTGAAGGATGAGCTTGCCGCAATCCGGGACAAGTACGGCGACGAGAGAAAGACCGAGATACAGGACGTGGCCGACGAGATAGACCTGGAGGACCTTATAGAAGAGGAACAGTGCGTCTTTACCCTCACCCATGCCGGGTATATAAAGCGCCTGCCGGTGAGCGAGTACCGCAGCCAGGGCCGGGGCGGCAAGGGCATAAGGGCCATGGCCACCAAGGAGGAGGACTATATGGACACGGTGTTCACCGCCTCCACCCACGACTATATCCTCTTCTTCACCAGTAAGGGCCGGGTCTTCCTGAAAAAGGGCTACACCATCCCCGAGGCCGGACGCAACGCCCGGGGCACCAATATAGTCAACATCATCCCCATAGACACCGGGGAGGAGCGGGAAAAGGTCAGCGCCATGATAAACGGCCGGGGCGTGGAAGAGGACAGATACCTCTTCTTTGTCACCAAAAAGGGCACCGTCAAGCGCATGGAGCAGTCCGCTCTCAAAAATATCCGCTCCAGCGGCATAAGGGCCCTGACCCTGGAAGATGGGGACGAGCTCATCACCGTGCTCCAGACCTCCGGGGAGGAGAACATCCTCATCGCCACCAGAAACGGCATGGCCTGCTGCTTTGGTGAAAAGGAGGTGCGGCCCATGGGCCGCACTGCCGTGGGCGTGCGGGGCATAAAGCTGAGAGAGGGGGACTATGTGGTAGGCGCCGGCAGCTCCGGCAGCGGGGAGAGCCTGCTGAGCATCACGGAAAAGGGCTACGGCAAGCGCACCCTTCTGGAGGAATATCCCGTCCACGGCCGGGGCGGCCTGGGCGTGAAGAACTACAATGTCACAGACAAGACCGGCTCCCTTGCCGACGTGAAGATAGTGGGGCCGGGGGAGGATATCCTGGTGGTCAGCGACGACGCCACCATGATACGCATGGCGGCGGACTCCATCTCCCTGCTGGGCCGCGCCACCCAGGGCGTGCGCATCATGCGCCTGGGCGAGGGAAGCCGGGTCATCTCCATAGAGAAGACCGAGAGAGACAGCGAGGAGGACGAGCCGGGAGAAGAGACGGAAACTGAGGAAAAGGAGGAATAAGGAGTGAACAGAAAGCAGAGAGAAAACAAAATGAACAAAGCCGGCAAGTCCGTGCTCTATACCTTTGTTTTCCTGGTGATAATGAGCGCCATTTCCGAATTTGACAGCAATGTGATACTTCTGGTGGCCGTGCTTTTCCTCATTGCCGGAGGAGCGGTCCTGGGCTACTACTTTGTGAAGAAGGCGGCGAAAAAGGGCTCCCGGGGAGAGGACAGGCCCAAAATGAGCTCCGGGGAGAGAGCCGGCCAAAAGCCCCGGACCTACAATCCCGGGGAGATAAGGGACATGGACAATATCCGGCGCATGGAGCAGCTGGACAGTTTCCTGGAAAACGGGCTTATCGACAAGAAGGAATACAATGCCTTGAGGGCCAAGTACCAGCGGTATATGAGGGAAAATGAAAACAGTTGAAGCCTATACCGACGGGGCCTGCTCCGGCAACCCCGGCCCCGGGGGCTGGGGGGCCATCCTCCGCTATAAGGGGGCGGAGAAGGAGCTCAGCGGCGGAGAGCCCATGACCACCAACAACCGCATGGAGCTCACCGCCGCCATCAAGGCCCTGGAGGCCCTGAAGGAGCCCTGCGCCGTGGAGCTGTATTCCGACTCCAAGTACCTGGTGGAGGCCCTGGAAAAGGGCTGGGCCGAAGGCTGGCGGAAAAAGGGCTGGGTGAAGGCGGACAAAAAGCCGGCTCTCAACCCGGACCTGTGGCAGAGGCTGCTGGAGCTGTGCCAAAAGCACAGCGTCAGCTGCCACTGGGTGAAGGGCCACGCCGAAAACGAATTCAATAACCGCTGCGACGCTATGGCCGTTGCCATGAGGGACAGCTTTGCAAGGTGATATTATGGCTAAAAATTATTTCGGAAATCCGTTCAGGCTGTTCATGTCCTATGTGGCGGGGCACAAAAAACTCTTCGCCATAGACATGGGCTGCGCCCTGCTGGTGTCGGTGATAGACCTGGCCTTCCCCTATGTGTCCAGAATATCCATGAACAGCCTGCTGCCAAACAGGCTGTTCGCCCTGTTTTTCACCGTCATGGCCATCATGGTGGCGGCCTATGTGATAAAGGCCGCCCTCTACTACATAATCACCGTGGTGGGACACAGGATGGGCGTGCTCATAGAGGCGGACATGCGCCGGGACGTGTTCACCCACATGCAGGACCTTTCCTGCAGCTTTTACGACAAGAACCGCACCGGCGTGCTCATGAGCCGCATAACCAGCGACCTGTTCGAGATAACGGAGCTGAGCCACCACGGGCCGGAGAACGTGCTCATCTGCACCCTCACCATAGTGGGGGCCCTGGCGGTGATGTTCACCATGGAGTGGCGCCTGGCTATGACTTTGGCCATAGTGCTGCCCCTCTGCCTGTGGTTCACCCTGTCCCAGAGGGTGAGGATGAAAAAGGCCAACATCGAGGTGAAGAGAAAGACCGCCGATATCTACGCCGCCATCGAGAGCAGCATCTCCGGCATACGCACCGCCAAGGCCTTCGCCAACGAGGAGCAGGAGAGAGGGAAGTTCGACGAGGCCAACGCCATGTTCAAGGGAGCCAAGGTGGAATACTACCGCACCATGGGCCTTTTCCAGAGCGGCATGGACTTCACCTGCTGCATTGCCCAGGTGCTGGTCATCACCGTGGGGGGTCTGCTGATAATGCAAAACTCCATGGACTATGTGGACCTGGTCACCTTCTCCCTGTACGTGTCCACCTTCATCTCCCCCATACGGAAGCTGGCCCAGTTCTCCGAGCAGTACATGAACGGCAGCGCCGGCTTCACCCGCTTTATCGAGCTGATGCAGACCCAGCCCACGGTGAAGGATAAGCCCGAGGCCATAGAGCTGGATAAGGTCACCGGCCGGGTGGATTACGACAAGGTCTGCTTCGACTACGGCAACGGCGTGGAGGTGCTGAAAGATATCGAATTGCACCTGGAGCCGGGGAAGTGCCTGGCGGTGGTGGGCCCCTCGGGAGGCGGCAAGACCACCCTCTGCCAGCTGCTGCCCAGGTTCTACGACGTGTGCTCCGGCAGTGTGAAGGTGGACGGCATAGACGTGCGGGACATAAAGCAGAGCAGCCTGCGCCGGAACATCGGCATGATACAGCAGGACGTGTTCATGTTCGCCGGCACTATAAGGGAGAACATCCGCTACGGCCGGCCCGACGCCACCGACGAGGAGATAGTGGAGGCGGCGGTGAGGGCCCAGGTACACCAGGAGATAATGGAGATGCCCCAGGGCTACGACAGCTATATTGGCGAGCGGGGAGTCATGCTCTCCGGCGGCCAGAAGCAGCGGATATCCATTGCCCGGGTGTTTTTGAAAAACCCCAAGATACTCATTCTGGACGAGGCCACCTCCGCCCTGGACACCGTCACCGAGCAAAGAATACAGGAGTCTTTGGACGAACTGAGCCAGGGCCGCACCACCATCATCATCGCCCACCGGCTCTCCACCGTGAGGAATGCGGACATGATAGCCGTGGTGGAGGGGGAGCACATCGTGGAGATGGGCACCCATAGAGAGCTTATGGAAAAGGACGGGGAGTACGCCAAACTCTGCCGGGCCCAGGAGCTGAAATAAGGGGAGGAAGCTTCCCCCAATACATACACAGGAGGACAGGGCTATGCTGGATATTAGAAAAGGCGGCCACGCCGAGCTGGAGAAATATTACCCCCTGATGGAAATGGACTTTGACAGCGAGGAGCTGCTGCCGAGGCTCAGCCTCCACCGGGCCATGATGAAGGGCACGGCAGAGCTGCTGATAGTCTACGAGAAGGAGAGCGGCCTGGACGTGGCCTATGCCCTCGCCATAGTTAAGAACCTCTACGGCTACGTGCTGCTCAAGTACATGGGGGTTCTGCCCTGGTACCGGGGCCGGGGCATGGGGGTGGAGACCATGCGTTTTATAAACCGCCGCTACGCCCATAAGCAGGGACTTATCGCCGAGATAACGGAGTTTCCCGACGAGGACGAGGACCGGGTGAAAAAGCTTAAAAAGTTCTTCGCCCGCTTCGGCTATGTGGAGCTGGATTGCCGCTGCCGCATTGGGGGAGTGAAGGCCAATGTGATGGCAAAGCCCCTGAAGTGCTCCGGGGACATAAGCCCCATAGCCCATCGGATACTCCCGGACTTCTACACCCGCTGCCTCAGTCCGGCGGCGGCACGGAGGATGCTGGATATCCGCCCGGCGGAAAAGGACTGATACCCACATAAAAGAGATAAATTGTGGAAAACTTTCAGGGATGAGGGGTGAAAACAGCCCGGAGAGACGGTCCATTTTCCGTCTCCCCGGGCTTTATATGTGGGAAAAAATTTCAGGGGAAGCTCACACCGTGTACTCCATTACCCCCAGGCCCCGGGCCACTATGGTGATGAAGTCCTGGACGTTGGTGACGATGGAGGTGGCGCTGAGACTGCCCCGGTCCCGGAGCTTGTTCACCACGAATTCGTCGGCGTCCACGGTGTAGAGGAAGAGGGGGCGCAGCGTCCCGTCGGGGAGCACCCGGAAGGAGGGGGTCATGTTCCCGGCGGCTATGGTGTGGAGCATGGTGGCAAGGCAGATGACCGTGGTGGCCCCCCGGATGAGGGAGCGCATGGCGGAGGCCCCTTCGTACACGTCGCCGTAGACCTCCGGCAGAGGGCCGTCGTCCCGGATGGAGCCGGTGAGGACAAAGGGCACGGAGTTTTTCACGCAGCTGTAGATTATGCCGTTGTCAATGTCGTACTTATCTATAAAGGCGGGGATGGAGCCGCAGGCGCACACCTTGTTTATCACGTCCAGGTGGTTGTAGTGGCCCTGGGGCTGGGGCTTCTGGCTGTAGATATCCTGGCCCAGGGCGGTGTGGAACAGAGCCCCCTCCAAATCGTGGACGGCCAGGGCGTTGCCCGCCAGGATGCCCTGGACATAGCCGTTGTCTATCATGCCCTCCATGGCCCGGCGGGCGTCGGCGTCAAAAGAGAAGGCGGGGCCCATGACCCAGAGGACCCTGCCGCCGTGCTCCTTCTCATAGCGCAGCAGGCGGATGAGCCGGTCATAGTCCCGGGCGTAGGAGGTCTCCCGGCTGCGGCCCTGGCGGAAGACGAAGCTCTCCTTCTCCTTGCCGGACTCCTCGCCAAAGCCGGCGGCGTGGAGATAGATGCCCCCGCTGCCGTCCTCGCTGCGGCCGACTATGACCCGGTCCCCTTTTTTCAGGTTCCGGCTCTCCACCACCGAGAGGCTGCCGTCGGCGTTCCAGACTATGCAGCTGTCCATGCGGCTCTCCTCCGCCAGACGCCAGCGGCCCTCCAGCTTCACATACTCCGGGTACATGGAGGTGCTGTGGAAATTCTCCGGGGCCACCCCGTCTTTTTCCACTCTCTCAAAGGCGGCGTCGGGTGCGGAGAGAAACTCCGGGCGGCTAAAATCCGGGGCGGTGTATGTGGGCATGACAAAATCCATGGCAATACCATCCTTAGTTTTTTTGTTCTATTATAGCAAAAAGACCTGAAACGGGAAAGGGCAATTTGAAACTTGGAGAAAAGCAAAGAATAAATACGGGCATAATCATTGTTGACTAACAGGTAACTTGTTGCTATAATCTGATAGTAACAAGTTGCCTGTTAGGGGGATGAAAGTGGAGATAAGACATCTTGTGGAGAGATTTTCCCAAGGGAGAGAAAATCAGGGGAAGGCGGTATTCAGCACCATTTTCATTGCCGGGAACAGATTGCAGACCATATTTGACAGCAATATACCCCAGCTGTCTTTAAAGCAATTTATGCTGTTGTCTGTGGCAAGACAGGCAAAAGAGCCGATGAATTTTTCCAAGCTGGGAGAGCTCTTGGGCTGCTCCCGGCAGAATATAAAGAAATTGGCTCAGATACTGGAAAAGAAAGGCTTTGTCAAGCTCCAGGCCAGTCCGGCAGACCCCAGAGCCATGTGTTTGACGCTCACAGACAGAGTGGAAGAATATTTCAAAAATGATTTTTCACCTTATCAGAGAGAGCTGGAATATCTTTTTCAGGCGTACAGCGATGAGGAAATGGAGACACTGTTCCGCCTTTTAATGAAAATATATGAGGGTATAGATGCTCTTGATAGCAGAGGCGGAAAAACGGAAAACAGGGAGGAGACGGTGGTATGAAAGCAGCGGTGGTATACTGCTCCAAAACCGGGTTTACCCGGCGATACGCCCGGTGGATAGCTGATGAGACAGGGGCAGACTGCTATGAGCTGAAGCAGGCTAAAAGGATAAATTTTGATAAATATGATGCAATCGTTTTTGGGGGCTGGGCCTGCGCAGGCAGCATAAGAGGCTTGAAATGGTTCAGGGCCAACATGGATAGATGGAAGGGAAAAAAGCTGACAGTTTTTTCTGTGGGTGCCAGCCCCGCAGACCTCCCTGATATCGTCACGACTTTGAGTAAAAATTTCTCACAGAGGGAATTGGAGCAGGTGAAGCTGTTCTATTGTCCCGGAGGACTGAACTATGAAAAAATGTCTTTGGGATACAGATTGATGATGAGAGCCTTTGTAAGTGCTTTGAAGAGAAAAAAGAATAAAACCCGGGCTGAGGAGCGGGCAGCCGAAGTCATGTCCTCATCCTATGATATATCCGATAAGGCCTATATACAGGGGATAGTAGAGAACTTGAAGGATTGAACCTGGGCTCAGCTGACTGAAAACGATTGAAAAGATAAAAAATAAATGCTATAATCAGCGCCATGGACATACTGGTAAATCAAATACTGGAGCATAAGGAAGCCGCCGCCCTCCCCTCGCTGCTGGAGAGCGGAGGGCTTCCTGCGCTCATTTCCGGCCTGTCCCCGGTGCACCGGGCAAACCTGGCGGCGGCTCTGGAAAACAAGCTGGGCCTGCCCCTGGTGGTCATCTGCCCCGACGACACGGCGGCGGAGAGCTTTGCCCGGGACCTGGAGGCCATGCTGGGCCGGGAGGTGGACTGCCTCATCATGAGGGACTGGGTCTTCTACCCCGCCGAGGCGGCCTCCCGCCAGGGAGAGCAGAAGCGCCTGGCCACCCTCTACCGCCTGGCCACAGGCAAGACCCGGATACTCGCCGCCTCCGTCACCGCCCTCATCCAGCGCTGCATGCCCCCGGAGACTCTCCGGCAGGCGGCCCTGGTGATAGAGGACGGGGGCAGCTGTCCCCCGGAGGAGGTGGAGCGGGCCCTGCTGCGCTGCGGCTACAGCCTCACCCACCAGGTGGAGGGTCCGGGCCAGTTCGCCCGCCGGGGCGGCATCCTGGACTTTTTCTCTCCCGGGGACCGGCAGCCGGTGCGCATAGAGTTCTGGGGGGACGACATCGACTCCATGGGCCATTTCGACACCGAGAGCCAGCGGCGCAGCGAGAGCGTGGAGCGCTGCTGCATCCTGCCGGCGGCGGAGACCCTGCCCTCTCTCAGCCTTGGGGGAGTTGAGGCCCTGGCCGGGGAGATAGAGAAGCTGGCGGAAAAATACGCCAGAAAGCGCAGCAGCGACAACGCCGCCGCCCTGGCCGCCTGCATGAGAGGCGACGCAGAGGGCTTGAGAAACGGCCTGAACATGAGCGACGCCGACCGCTACCTGCCCCTTATCTACCCCATGGCAAGCGGAGCGGACTATATACCTGAGGGGGCCTTCATATTCCTGGACCAGCCGGGCCGCTGCGCCCAGCGGGCAAAGGAATATGTGAAGCAGCTGGGGGAGGACATTAGGGAGTTGCAGCGCCGGGGCCAGACGGCCCTGGGGGCGGAGGGCTTCGTCCTCAGCCCCGAGGCCCTGTTCAAAAGGCTGGAGGACTATCCCCTGTACATGGCGGAGGCCTTCACCGTGGGGAAAAATCCCATAGCCCCAAAGACCCTGACCAGCATCAGCGCAAAGCAGCTGCCCTCCTACGCCGGTTCCGCCCAGACTGCGGCGGAGGACGTGAACCAGTACTTAAAGCAGAACTACTCCGTGGTGGTGCTCTCCGCCGATGAGCGCCGCTCCCAGGTGCTCCAGAATTTCTTTAAGGACCAGGGCATAGAGGCCCTGATATACAGGGAGCTTAAAAAGCTGCCGGAGCCGGGCCGCTGCTGCATAAGCCTGGGCTCCATATCCGCAGGCCTGGAGTACCCGGCCTTGCGCCTGGCGGTGCTCACCGACGCCCAGCTGCTGCGCAGGAGTGAAAAAAAGAAGCAGCGAAAGAGCCTGCCCCCGGGCCGCCAGCGGATAGACAGCTGCGCAGACCTCTCCCTGGGGGACTATGTGGTCCACGAGAACCACGGCATAGGCCGCTTTGCCGGCATCGTGAGGATGCAGGTGGACGGCTTCGACAAGGACTATATAAAGATTAACTACGCCGGCACGGACACCCTCTACGTCCCCGCCACCCAGCTGGACCTGGTGAGCAAGTACACCGGGGCCGGGGAGGAAAAGCCGGTGCATCTGAGCAAGATGGGGGGCGCCGACTGGGAGAGGAAGCGCAGCCGGGCCAAGGCCAGCGCCAAGGACATGGCAAAAAAGCTCATTGCCCTCTACGCCCAGCGCCAGCGCCTGCCGGGCTACGCCTTTTCCCCGGACAGTGAGTGGCAAAGGGAGTTCGAGGAGAACTTCGGCTACACCGAGACCGACGACCAGCTCAGATGCACCGCCGAGATAAAGGCGGACATGGAGAGGGCCGTGCCCATGGACCGGCTCCTGTGCGGGGACGTGGGCTTCGGCAAGACGGAGGTGGCTCTCCGGGCGGTGATGAAGTGCGTGCTGGACGGCAAGCAGGCCGCCATACTGGTGCCTACCACGGTGCTGGCCCAGCAGCACTATCAGACTGCCTTGCAGCGCTTCTTCGGCTTCCCCGTGGAGATACAGCAGCTCAGCCGCTTCCGCAGCGGCTCGGCGGCAAGCAAGACCCTCTCGGACCTGGCCAGCGGCAAGTGCGACCTGGTGATAGGCACCCACCGGCTTTTGAGCAAGGACGTTAAGTTCAAGGACCTGGGGCTGCTGGTGGTGGACGAGGAGCAGCGCTTCGGCGTCAGCCACAAGGAGCACATCAAGGAGCTGAGCCGGGGTGTGGACGTGCTCACACTGTCGGCAACGCCTATACCAAGAACGCTGAACATGGCCATGAGCGGCATACGGGACATGTCCAGCATCGAGGAGCCCCCGGAGGACCGGCTGCCGGTGCAGACCTTCGTCATGGAGCACGATTGGGGCATAGTGGCCGACGCCATACGCCGGGAGGTGCAGCGGGGCGGCCAGGTCTATTACCTCCACAACCGGGTGGAGGATATAGAGCGCACCGCCGGGCGCATCATAAAGCTCCTGGAGGGGGAGGTCACCGTGGGGGTGGCCCACGGGAAGATGGACAAGAACCAGCTCTCCTCGGTGATGGAAAGCGTCTCCTCCGGGGAGATACAGGTGCTGGTGTGTACCACCATCATCGAGACGGGGATAGACATCCCCAATGTGAACACCCTGATAATCGAGGACGCCGACCACCTGGGCCTGGCCCAGCTGCACCAGATACGGGGCAGGGTGGGCCGCTCCACCCGCCGGGCCAGCGCCTACCTCACTTTTCGCCGGGACAAGGTGCTGACAGAGATAGCGGAAAAACGCCTCAACGCCATCCGGGACTTCGCCCAGTTCGGCTCCGGCTTCAAGATAGCCATGCGGGACCTGGAGATTCGGGGTGCGGGAAATCTCCTGGGGGCGGAGCAGTCCGGCCACATGATAGACGTGGGCTACGACATGTACATGAAGCTTTTAAGCGAGGCGGTGCTGGAGGCCCGGGGCATTGAAGCGCCCCAGCGGGCGGAGTGCTCCGCCGACCTGGCGGTGGCCGCCAACATCCCCGACAGGTACATCCCCTCCCCGGAACAGCGCATGGATATCTACCGGCGCATAGCCCTCATCCGCACGGAGGCGGAGGCGGACGACCTCACCGACGAGCTCATCGACCGCTTCGGTGACCCGCCCCCGGGGGTGAACGCCCTGATCCACGTTGCCCTTCTCCGGGGCGAGGCGGGGAAGGCGGGCATCAGCGACATCGCCCAGAAGCAGGGCTATCTCCGCTTCACCGTGGAGAACTTCGATATGGAAAAGGTGTCGGAGCTCTACGCCCTGCCGGAGTATAAAGGCAGATTCAAGGTGGAGGCGGGCTCCAGGCCCTGCCTGAGCCTGAGGATAAAGGACAGAAACCGGGTCATCGACGAGGCCCGCCGCTTTGCCGCCCTCTGGGGCGGGGAGGGCGCCGCCGGAGATACCGATGAAAAGAAAGGACAGAGAAGATGAAAAAGTTTGTGATCATTCTGCTGGCGGTGTGCCTTGTATTTGCAGGTGCGGCAGGCTATCTCATGGGCAAGGGGAGCCTTTCCGCCCAGCCTGAGGAGACCCAGCCCAGCCCCAGTCCGGCCCAGGCCGAAGAGACTCAGGAGGCCACAGGGGAGCCCATAGAGGCCCAGACCCTGGACTATGAAGCCATCTACGCCCTCCATGCGCCGGAGGATATAGTCATGCTCATCGACGGGGAGGAGATAAACTGGGGCGAGTACTTCAGCTGGCTTTACATGAGCGCCATGCAGACAGAGCAGTATTTCGTGGCCATGGCCAGCTACGGCATGCCCATGAGTTGGTCCGACCCGGTGGGTGAGGGTTCGCAGCAGAGCTACGCCGACGCCGCCCTGGAGGGTGGAGAGAACACCCTCATCCAGATAATGGCCATCCGGGGCTTTGCCGAAGCCAACGGGATAACGGCCTCCCAGGAGACCCTGGACTCCATTGCTGAGCAGGAGAAGAGCGACATGGCCGCCACCGTTGGGGAGGAGGGCACGGAGGAGGACTTCCAGGAGTATCTGGACAGTCTCTACCGCAGCCGGGAGGCCTACGACCGCACCAACATGGCAAACTATATAAACATCCAGAACTTTTCCGAGAGCTACGGCTTGAAGGGGGAAAAGGTCAGTGATGAGCAGGCCCTGAGCTACCTGGAGGAAAACGGCTATGTCTTTGCAAACCATATCCTCCTGACCACCATGGACCTGAGCACCGGGGAGGCCCTGGATGAGGAGACCGTTGCCGAGAAGAAGGCCCAGGCAGAGAGCCTGGCGGAGGAGCTGAAGGCCATTGAGGACCCTGACAAGCTGGTGGAGCGATTCAGGGAGCTGAAGGAGGAATACTGCGAGGATACCGGCAAGACCGCCTTCCCCGACGGATATATGTTCCGCACCGGGGAGATGGTGGAGGAATTTGAAAGCGCCGCCTTTGCCCTGGAGGAATACGCAGTGTCGGAGCCGGTGGAGTCGCCCTACGGCTACCATGTCATCCTGCGCCTGCCCCTGGACGCCGATGCGCTCATGGGCTATTCCAGCGCCGGCGAGGCCCTGAGCGCCCGGGAGTACTACGCCAATTACGACTACGCCCAGAAGCTGGACGCCTACCTGGAGGCCATGGAGGCGGAATACGCCCCGGGCTTCACACCCCCGGAGCTTGGCGACTACCTGGAGTGAGCCCATATAAACGGCCCAACAAAAGCGCAAGGTCTTTTAAGATTTTGAGCTGAGACTGTCGAAAAAGCCTCGCAGAGTTTTTTCGCCGCAGCGAAAAAATAAATTAAATCGTTTTCTGCGGCGACATGTGCGTCGCAGAAAACACTTCTCACGGAGCGAAGTGTCGAATTGTACGCCTTTGGCGTACAACCGAGGCATGAAGCGAAGTGCAAGCCCCTTTTGTTGAAGAAGGCTATGCCTTCTTCAACAAGCTGAGCGCAAAGCCTGCAAAGGCTTTGCGCTTTCTTAATAAAAGCAAAGAAAGTCCCTGTTGAAAAGGGGAGCGAGATAATATAGAATATACGGGAAAACTATTGGGGAGAAGGCCTGAGCATGAAAGGGAAAAAAAGTCTTGCAGTCCTGCTGGTTTTGGGGCTGCTGTGTCTTGGCGGCTGCGGGGGCGGGGAAAGCCCTGCCGGCGGCGAAATGCCGGAGAAGGCGGAGGAGACTGCGCTGCCCGCCCCGGCGGCCCTTACGCCGGAGCCTAGCCCGGAGCCCACTCCCGAGCCTCCGGTGCCGGAGACTATAGACCAGGCCTGGTTCGACGACGCCCTCTTTATAGGGGACTCCATCACCGGCATGCTCAGCTCCTATACTCTCCTTAACGGCGGCCTGGGAGAGGCGGACATCATCTATGCCAACAGCTACTCCTGCCACGGGGCCGTGGAGGAGGGCGCCCTGCTGCCCTATCAGGGGGAGAAGCTGAGCATGGCGGAGCTGGTGGAAGCCACCGGGGCGGGAAAGGCCTTTTTCCTGTTGTCCATGAACGACCTGAGCCGTACGCCGGAACAGGTGGTGGACTGCTGGGAGACGGTGCTGGAGGATATCCGCAGCCGCTGCCCGGATACGGAGATATTCATCCAGTCCGGCACCCCCCTCTTTACCGAGACCGGCTATATGAACAACGAGAACGTGGAGCTGCTTAATGAGGCTTTGAAGGACTTCTGCCTGGAAAAGGGCTGCGTCTATGTGGATATCGCCCAGGGTCTGAAGGACGAGGAGGGGAACATGCAGGGGAAATTCAGCCTGGACTACGCCCACTTCAACGGCGAGGGCTGCAAAGTGTGGATAGAGGCCCTGATGGACAGGGACAATTACTATTACTCCCAGGATACGGGGACAGAGGAGGAGACTTGATGAAAAAGATGAAGAGATTTACCGGGGCTCTGCTGAGCCTGCTTATGGCCCTTAGCCTGGGGGCCTGCTCCGGGGGAAACAAGGCGGCCTTTGAGATGGACGTGCAGCAGGTCTACGGGGAGCTGACGGCCCTGCCGGATATGCCCGCAATGATAGAGCTGCCGGAGGACAAGGCACTGGACTTCCTGGGGCTGGATTACTCCCAATGCGTCCAGGCCGTCACCGCCATCAGCGCCCTGAACATCCAGGCCGACGAGATATGGCTGGTGGAGGCCAAGGACGGCTCCGCCGCCGCAGAGATAGAGGAGCTGGCCCGAGCCCGGGTGGAGCAGCGGATGGAGGAGTTCAAGAACTACGCCCCGGACCAGTACCAGGTGCTGGAGAACGCCGCCATACTCCGGGAGGGGAACTATGTGGTGCTTTTGGCGTCTCAGGATATAGAGACTTTAAAGGCCGCCTTCGACAAGGCGGTGGGTATAGACTGAAAAAAGCCCGGGGGCTTGGAGCCCCCGGCTTTTGTAGGGAGAGATAGTTCTGGTATTTTCAAGTAATATTTTTCTGTTTGCCTATCTGCCGGCGGTACTGCTGCTGTACTACCTCTGCCCCCGGCGGTGGAGGAACGCCCTGCTCTTTGCCGTGAGCCTGCTGTTCTACGGCTGGGGTGAGCCGGTGTATCTGCTGCTGATGCTCTTCACCATAGCCCTGAACTACCTGGCAGGGCTGCTGATAGACAGGCACAGAGCTTCGGCGAGGAAGGCAAAGCAGCTGCTGGCCCTGGCGGTGGTGCTGAACCTGGCCCTGCTGGGCTTTTTCAAGTACACCGGCTTTCTCCTGGGGAGCCTTAAGGCCCTTGTCCCGGGCCTGGGCTCCCTGTCTGTGCCGGAGATAGCCCTGCCCATAGGCATTTCCTTCTATATTTTCCAGTCCATGAGCTACACCATAGACGTGTACCGCCGGGACGCCCCGGTGCAGAGGGACCCCATAGGCTTCGGGGCCTATGTGTCCATGTTCCCCCAGCTCATCGCCGGGCCAATAGTGAAGTACAAGGACGTGGCGGAGCAGCTGAGCTGCCGCCGGGAGAGCCTGGAGAAGTTCGCCTCCGGGGTGGGCGTGTTCATCATCGGCCTGGGGAAAAAGCTGCTGCTGGCAAACCAGATGGGCCTGCTGTGGGAGAATCTCAGCGTCTCCGGGGGAACGGCCTCCGCCTGGGTGGGCATGCTGGCCTACACCCTGCAGATATACTTCGACTTCTCCGGCTACTCCGACATGGCCATAGGCCTGGGGCGGATGCTGGGCTTCGAGTTTTTAAAGAATTTCGACTATCCCTATATCTCCCGCAGCATAACCGAGTTCTGGCGCCGCTGGCACATAAGCCTCTCCACCTGGTTCAGGGAATACGTGTACATTCCCCTGGGGGGCAACCGCCGGGGACTGAAGCGGCAGCTGCTGAACATCTTCATCGTTTGGGCCCTCACCGGACTGTGGCACGGGGCCAGCTGGAACTTCGTGCTCTGGGGACTGTATTACGCCCTGTGGCTGACTTTGGAAAAGGTGTTTTTGCTCAGGGGTCTGGAAAAAGTCCCCTCGGCCCTGCGCTGCCTGGGGGTGCTGCTGGCGGTGGCCCTGGGCTGGATGCTCTTCTATTTCACCGACACCGGGGAGCTCTTCGCCTTCCTGGCCCGGCTCTTCAGCTTCAGCGCCGAGGACGTATACAGCCGGAACATGATACTGGCCTACCTGCCCACTATGGCCCTGGCCGCCTTTGCCGCCACCCCGGCGGGAAAGACTCTGTACCTGAGACTGGGGGAGGGGAAAGTCAAAGACGCCCTGAGCCTTCTGGGCCTGGGGGCCCTCTTCCTCCTCTGCACCGCCGCCCTGGCCAGCCAGAGCTATAATCCCTTTATCTACTTCAGGTTTTAAGGAGGCGGAGCATGAAAGGAAAACTGAGAGACTATCTGGTCTGCCTGCTGTTTTTGCTGGCGGTCTTCGCCATGGCGGCCCTGTTCCTGCTGCTGCCCAAGGAGGACTTTTCCCAAAAGGAGAAGCGCTATCTGGAAAAGCTGCCGCAGCTGAGCTGGGACAGTCTCAGCTCCGGGGACTTCGGGGAGAAAGCGGAGAAATACATGGCCGACCACCTGCCCTTCCGGGACTTCTTCGTGGGCCTTGCCGCAAACGGGGAAAGGCTCATGGGCCTGCAGGTCACCAAGGACATCTATGTGGGGGAGAGCGGCCGGCTCTACGAGGCCCCCTGCCGGGCGGACGGTGCCTCCACAGAGGAGCACATGGAATATATAAACGCCTTTGCCCAAAAGCTGGGCCGGGATGTGGACTTCATGCTGGTGCCCTCGGCGGGCTATATGATGCAGGAGGACATTAAGGGCCTTAAAAATCCCTATATTGACGACGAGCTGATAGCCTCCGCCTATGCCCTGGCGAGGGAGGAGCTGCGCTGCCTGGACCTGCTGGGGCCCTTCGCCGGGGCGGACAGGGAGCGGCTCTACTACCGCACCGATCACCACTGGACGGCCTACGGGGCCTGGTTGGCTTACAGGGAGTATATGGAGAGCCTGGGCCGGGAGAGCCGGGCGGAGGAAGACTACAGCCTCAGCTATATCCCCGGCTTTTACGGCAGCACCTATTCCCGCAGCTGCCTGTGGCAGTACCCGCCGGAGGACATGGAGGTCTGGGAGGACGGGGGCAGCTATACCGTCACTTTCTCCGACCGGGAGGGGGAATTTCACAGCCTGTTTTTCCCGGAGCGCCTGGAGGAAACGGACAAGTACACCTACTGGCTGGACGGCAACCACCCCCTGGTGCGCATAGAAAATCAGGACCCGGAGGCGGAGGGCAGCCTGCTGGTGATACGGGACTCCTATTCCAACTGCCTGGGCTGCTTCCTGGCCGGAAGCTACAAGACCGTGGTGCTGGCGGACCTGCGCTATTACAAGGAGCCCTTGTCGGAGCTTTACCGGCAGGAGGGCTTTGACCAGGTGCTGGTGGCCTACTCCATTGGAAACTTCCTCAGCGACAGCAACTTCATCTGGCTGGAATGATGAAAAGACGCTGTGACGAAAAATCACAGCGTCTGAGACTGTCGAAAAAGCCTCGCAGAGTTTTTTCGCCGCAGCGAAAAAATAATTTAAATCGTTTTCTGCGGCGGCGTGTACGTCGCAGAAAACACTTCTCACGGAGCGAAGTGTCGAATTGTACGCCTCTGGCGTACAACTGAGGCATGGAGCGAAGTGCAAGCCCTTTTGTCGAAGAAGGCTTGGCCTTCTTCGACAAGCTGAGACGCTGTGACCAAAAATCACAGCGTCTTTTTTATTTTTCCTACTATATAAATAGAGGGGATGAACACAAAGGCGAAGAGCAGGTTGATGGCCGGTATCAGCTTTGCCGACCAAAATTCCATGCTCACGGAATCGGGGCCGATGAAGAGGGAACAGACTATGGCCGTCAAGGCCGTGGGCCAGATGAGCCAGCGGCCCCGGCTCATATCCGTGAGCCGCTCCCCCTGATAGGCGGCCTCCAGGCCCAGACTGAGGCGCAGGCAGTACTGGGCGGCGTAGAGGAACACCGACACCAGCAGAAAGTCCGGGAAGAGCCAGAGCATCACCACCAGGGCCTCCACCCGCTCCACGGTGTGGAAAAACACCAGGTTTCTCACCATGATGAAAAAGGGGCGGCTGAGCTGGGAGCAGAGCTCCGGGCCGAACATGCCCACCACCGACAGACACAGCAGGCTCATCAGCAGCACCATGACCATGAGCCAGAGACTGCCCTGCCGGGCCCGGCCCGCCTCCTTGGGGCAGAGCCCCTCAATAAAGCACACGGCGTAGACCCCAAAGGAGAGCACGTCCACGGCGGCCAGGGAGCCAAGAGCCACGGGGAGGGCGTCGTCCACGGTGACGGGCAGGAGATTGGAGGGCTCCAGAGAGCTGAGGGAGAAGATGAAAATCAGCAGCAGGGAGCCGATGAGCACCGGGCTTATGAGCATGGCGGAGCGGACTATGGAGCGGGGGTTGCCCAGAGCCGCAACAAGGCACACCAGACCCAAGCCCAGAGTAAAGACCCAGGGGGAGCTGTCAGGATAGATGGTGACTATCAGCCGGTCAGCCCCGGAACGGAGGATAAAGCCGGAATAGAGAGTGAGCCAGGCGGCGGTGAGGGCCAGGGCGGCCTTCCCCAGTTTCGGGCCCAGGCAGCGGAGGAACAGCTCCTGGAGGTTCTCCCCCTCCCGGCGGCAGTCCATAAAGTCCGATATGAAATGCATATACAGCAGCATGGGCAGGGCCGCCAGGGGCGCCGTCAGCCACACTGCCAGCCCTGCATACTCTGTGGCCGCAGTGATAAAGAGCCGGAGAGAGGGCACCAGCAGCATAAGCGTGGCCAGGGTGAAAAGCTGCCGCCGGCTTATCTGTGTCAGTTTGTTCACGTCTACGCTTCCTTCATGTCATTGGTGTGGCTCAGCCGTCCGCTGACGCTTATCTGAAGCTCCAGGGAGGGCAGGACCTCCGCAAAGTCCTGCTCCATGAGCCGGTAGTTTTCCGGGGAGCTGCGCTCCACCCGGCCCGCCAGGCCCAGGAAGTCCGCCTTAAGCTGCATGGAGCTTTGCAGCAGAGCGCTCAGCTGCTCAGACACGGCGGACTCCAGCCGGCCGGTGAGATGGTTCACGTACTCCTCCGCCCCTGCGGCCTCGGAGGAGCCGGACTCCATCACCGAGGCGGTGACCTCCGCCTGGATATCCAGACCTATCAGCTCCCCCGGGCCGCCCCACAGGGGGCTGAGCCGGGCGCTGCCCTGGTACACCTCCAGGGAGCAGGGCCGGCCGTCCATGTCCTCCACGCCGATGAAGCTGATGGGGACGCTGCCGGTCATCAGACCCACCGCCACCGCCAGCTCCGGCTCCAGATATTTGCACAGCTGCCCCTCCCGGATGACTGCGTAGCCGGCTATGCCCGCCATGGTGGAGCCCTCGGCCCCGGAGCCCTGGCCCTCCCCGGCGGCGGGCTCGGAGCTCTGCTGCTCCTCCTCTTTGGCCTTGGCGCCGTCTTGGGAGCCGCCAAGCTCCTGAGGGCCGGAGGACTCGGAGCCGGGCTGGCAGCGTATGGCGCAGACCAGGGCGCTGCCGTAGCGCTCCAGGGAGCTTATGGTGTCGGCCACGGTAAATACCTTGCTGTCGCTGGCGGTGGCGAAGCTCTCCCGCACGGCCTGCATCACCTCGGAGATGCCCCGGTTACCGTCGCCCACCTCCATCACCGCCTGGTTTGCAGTGCCCTCCTGCACTACGTACAGGGGAATGTCTATGCGCAGCTCCGGGGACTGACACAGATAATCCAGAAAAGGCCCCATGTCCTCCGCCGCTTCTTGTCCCACAAGGATGTGGTTCACATGGGAAAAAAAGATGGATTCTTCATAGGACAGTTGGTAAGCCCGGTGGATGGCGGCGCTCACCGTGCCCCCCAGGGCGCTCATCCGCCGGGGAGCGGCGCCGGAGGCCTCCGCCGCCGCAGCCATGGAGATGCGCACGCTGCCCTCCTCCCGGTCCAGCCCCATGGTCTGGATAACCAGCAGCTGCTGTATCTCCCGGAAATTGGTGTGGATGCCGCCGCAGCCTGTCAGGCTAAGCAGCGAGCTTATTATAATAAGGAAAGAAATGTATCGCTTCATTTTTGCCGCCTCTTGTCCGGTGTATTCAGATTGGGGTCCCGGTATTTGTCCAGGGGCTTGGGCAGCCGCAGCAGCAGCCGCAGCAGGGGGAAGGGCCGCCCGTCGGTCATGGGGGCGGTGTAGCTGAGAGCGAAGCTGTCTATGGAGGATATATGCAGCAGGAACAGGCAGATGGCCAGGCCCACGCCGAAGAAGCCCGCAGCCAGGGCCGCCACTACCAGGGCCAGGCGCAGCAGCCGCACCACCGCCCCCAGGTCCTGGCTGGGGAGAGTATAGCAGGCGATGCCGGAGATGGCCACCACAATGATGGCGATGGGGGAGACCACCTGGGCCTCCACCGCCGACTGGCCCACGATGAGGGCCCCGATGATGGACACCGTGTCCCCTATGGGGTTGGGCAGGCGCAATCCCGCCTCCTGCAAAAGCTCAAAGGCGATGAGCATGCCCACTATCTCCAGAGCCGTGGAGAAGGGCACGTTTTTCTTGGCCTCGATTATGGACAGCAGCAGGGGCGTGGGTATCATCTCCTGGTGATACATGGCCACCGCCACATACAGGGCCGGGAGGAATATGGCCAGCATCAGGGACAGATAGCGCAGAGCCGTAAGGGAAGTGGCCACCAGGTAGTTCTTGCTGCTGTCCCCGGTGACCCGCATGAAGTCCGCCAGAGAGGCGGGGAGGATAAGCCCCAGAGGCAGCCCGTCCACCAGCAGGCCCACCCTGCCCGCCATCAGCTGCATTGCAAAGCGGTCCGGCCGCTCCGTGTGCAGCAGCTGGGGCATGGGGGAGCGGGGGCAGTCCACGATGTACTCCTCCAGAGTGCCGGTGGCCAGCAGAGCGTCCACATCCAGCTCATCCAAGCGCCGGGCCAACTCCTCCACCGTGGACGGGTCCGCTATACCGTCCATGAACATAATGGACAGCCGAGTCTTGCTCTTGCGGCCCACGCTGCTCTCCACCAGCTTCAGCTTGGGGGAGCAGATGCGCCGGCGCACCAGGGCGGTGTTTATCCGCAGGGTCTCCACAAAGGAGTCCTTGCCCCCCTTCAGGGACTTCTCCAGAGTGGGCTCGGAGATGCTGCGCACATTGGAGCTGCGTACCTCAAAGGTGACGGCCCGGTTTATCCCGTCCAGGATAACTGCGCAGCTGCCGTGGCTCAGGTCGTTCACCAGCTCGTCCATGGTGCTGCGCTCCTTGGCGGAATAGCTGTAGGCTGCCCCCAGAAGAATGTATTCGATGCACTGCTGCTCGCTCTTCATCTGAGGATTACGCCCGGCCTGGGTGAGAGGGCGTATTATCTCCTCCGCCACCGCCGTGCCGGAGACCAGCCCGTCCAGCCAGCAAAGAGTAAGGCTGATATTCTGTTCCAGACCCAGGATTATCTCCCGGCTCTCAAAGTCCCCACAGCTGGCGAAGATGTCCTTCAGGTTCTGCCAGCTGAGCAGGCATTTGTACTCCGGCAGCTTCTGCTTGTGGAAGGCCGGGGAACTGTGGTTTGAATTAGTATACATATTGTGTAGTATTGCCAGATACTTACGCAATATTTAGACATGTAAAAAAACTTTCCAAAAATTCAAAAAAACTGTTGACAAAGGGAATTTGCGGTGGTATATTAGCAAAGCGCCTTGAGGGAAGGCCGGAAAAATGGCAAGAGATGGAAAAAGAAATTGAAAAAATTTCAAAAAACATCTTGACAAGTTCCTGAAAGCGTGCTAAACTAATCAAGCTGTCCCGGAAGGGAGCTAGCGAGTGTACCTTGAAAATTGAACAATGTAAGAACAGCTTATGCAAATAAGCACCAGAAAAGGGTTCT
>CALWVZ010000019.1 GCA_944385125.1 uncultured Oscillospiraceae bacterium | reverse complement strand
ACGGTGGCCTCATACTCCCCCGCCTCCAGAGGGCGGGACAGCTCCAGCTTCAGGGCGCTCTCTCCAGGCCGGATAAGTCCGGTCTCCGCCAGAGGCTCTGTCTCTCCCTTAAGGTATAGGGTGAAGCTCATGTTGTAGCAGTCCTTGTTGTCTGCGGGATTTTCCAGATTCACGTCCACCAGCTTCTCCCCGGCCTTTATGCGTATGCTGCCCCAGCCGGGTATGGCTATGCCGCCGCTGTCCTCCTCAGTCTCCGCCTTTTCAGGGGCAACGTAGGTGCCGGAATAAGGGTCTACGGTGAGGCCCATGCCCTCCTCCTCTTTTTCCATGGGCTTGATGCTCACCACGGTCACCAGGGCTATGGCCGCTGCCGCCAGCACCAGGGCGGCCACGCCGTATTTAATGAGGCTCTTCTTATTCATCGGTGTATTCTGTCCTTTCCTTGTTCTTTACATAGCAGAACAGCCCTATGCCTGCCAGCAGACTGCCGGAGGCGATAAGGCCGTAGAGCATGATATTGGATTCGTCCCCGGTCTTGGGCGGCTGGCCCTTGCCGGGGTGGGGCGTTGCGCTGGGCGTAGGGCTGGGGGATGCCTTGGGCAGCATATCCTCCGTCACGGTGTAGCTTATCTCCACGTCCTTGCTGCCGTCGGCGTAGGCCGGGCGGCTGAAGACCTGGCCGAAAAGCAAAAGGGCGCAGAGCAGTATGAGAAACTGTCTGTGTCCTCTGGGTATGGTCTTTGTCAACTTGATACCTCCAATTCTGTTTTGATTTCTGTGTTGGCTTTTACCTGCCTCACCTCCTCTGTTCTGACTGTGCTGCGCTCCGGGGCAAAGGGGCAGAGGGTGTAACGGCAGAAGCGATCTCTGCGGTAGGGCTGATGGTACAGGCAGCGGCGGCACTCCGGGTATTTCCCGTCCACGCCGCTGTCATAGTGGTCATGCCCCGGCTTCTCCTGCATCATCCGCTCAAAGGCCCTGTGCTCCCTGTTGGAAAAGAATATGTGCATCACCTCCCTTCGTGGGCTGTATTGGGATATTGCGATATATATAAAAATGCCGCCTGTGTTCTTACAAGCGACATTGTTGGCGGCACGAGGTTTTTCGTGTTGAAGTTCAAAGTAATTAGCAAAAAGTTCGTGTAATATAATGTAATTATTGGCTAGAAATTCTTTGATTTTTGCACGAATATATGCTATACTGCTGTCAGCACCTAAAAGGAGGCCTGACTATGTATCGTAAAATAATGAGCTTATTGGAAGCGTGGAAAGAAAGCCCTCACCGCAAGCCTCTTATTTTGCAGGGAGCAAGGCAGGTTGGTAAAACCTACTCCCTCCTGGAGTTTGGGCGCAGCTGCTATGAGAATGTGGCCTACTTCAATTTTGAGACGAATCCAAAGCTGAACAAAACCTTTGAGGAGAATATCAGTCCGGATTATCTGATACCAATTTTATCCCATATTGCCGGGCAGACGATAGTAAAGGAAAAAACTCTGATAGTATTCGACGAGGTACAGCTGTGCGAAAGGGCTTTGACAAGTCTGAAATACTTCTGTGAGGATGCACCTGATTATCATATCGTTGTCGCCGGAAGTCTACTGGGTGTTGCGGTAAACAGGGCCAAGTTTTCTTTTCCCGTTGGTAAGGTGGATATAAAGACTCTCTATCCCATGGACATGGAAGAATTCATGATAGCTTGCGGCGAGAGCGCCCTTGCAGAGCAGATAAGGAAATGCTTTGCAAATAATGAGCCTTTGCCATCTGCCCTGCATGATGCTGCCATGCAGCTTTACCGTCAGTATCTTGTGGTTGGCGGTATGCCTGAATGTGTAATGCAGTTTGTTGAAACAAAGGATTATATCCTTGTGCGGCACACCCAGGATACCATCCTGACCAGCTATCTCAATGACATGAGCAAGTATAATACCCTGAATGAAATAAAGAAAACACGGCTTGCTTATGATAACATCACTGTACAGCTTTCAAAGAAAAATACCCGTTTCCAATATAAGCTGATAAAGAAAGGCGGCAGGGCCTCAGAGTTTGAAAATGCCATCCAATGGCTTTGTCTGTCCGGTATCGTGTCCCAGGTCTACAAAGTGGAGCAAGTAAAAAAGCCCCTTGAAAACTATCGTGACATTGATGCTTTCAAGATCTATGTATCCGATCTGGGCCTGCTCTGCGCCAAAAAGGATCTGGTTGCAAATGATATTCTCTACATGGTGGATGAAATCAATGACTTCAAGGGCGGTATGGCAGAAAACTATGTGAATGTTCAGCTTACCATAAACGGGTATCAGACCTTCTATTGGGAATCTGAACGAGGAGCTGAAATTGACTTTGTCATTCAGCGAAACGGCCAGCTTATTCCTATCGAGGTCAAGTCAGCCGACAACACAAAGGCAAAGAGCTTAAAAGTCTATATGGAGACTTATAAGCCCGCCTATGCTATCAAGCTCTCTGCAAGGAACTTCGGCTTTGAGGATAACAAGAAAATCGTTCCTCTTTATGCTGCTTTCTGTATCTGAGCAAAAAACACGGTGCCGCTTGTGAATACACAGGCGGCATTTTTTGACGGTGTTGAGTTTTCTCTTTGCACCTTATCGGGTATGGTGTTTTGATCACTGTAATTTCAGCTCCCTATCGGGTATATTCCAAATCATATTGTTTGACACTTGACCCTAACGGGTATAAAATATATGCAACACTATTTGGAGGACATTTCAAAATGAATCCAATTGCTAAATTTGTCAAAGAGAACAGAAAGCTGGCCGGACTGACTCAGGAGGAATTTGCCATACGCTCAGGGCTGGGTCTCCGCTTCGTCCGTGAGCTTGAACAGGGGAAAGAGACTGTACGGATGGATAAGGTAAATCAGGCCCTGGCCATGTTCAACCGGCAGGCCGTGCCCGGCCCCAAGGAGCATGAGGGAGAATAATCTATGAGTATTTTCAGAACGGCTTATGTATATGTGAGAAATGTTTTTGCCGGGATCTTATGTGAAACCGATGAGGGCTATACTTTTTCATATGATATGGATTACCTGAGACGCCCTGACGCTTCCCATGTATCCCTGACCTTGCCGCTGCGGAGTGAGCCATATTTTTCAAAAAATCTCTTTCCGTTTTTTGACGGCCTTATTCCGGAGGGCTGGCTATTAAAAGTAGTCAGCAATAATTGGAAGATCTCCTCCAGAGACCGGTTTGGGATTCTGCTTGTAGCTTGTAAAGACGCAATAGGCAATGTTTCTATCAGGGAGGAGCGGATATGAACTGTTTATGCTGCGGTAAGCCCCTTCACAGCGGAGATGAGTCCGGCTGGCATAAGGCCTGTATAAAAAAGTTCTTCGGCACAAACAGGCTGCCTGAAATTGAAATAGACGATAAAACACTGGAATTGCTGGCCATTGAGACCACAAACAAGGGCTTCACTGTTCCAGGTGTGCAGAAGAAACTGTCTCTGCATCTTCTCAGCGACAGAAGCAATCCCAGGCTGACCCTGGTGAACTATCCCACCGGCTATATTCTAAAACCTCAGGTCGCTGAGTATGAAGCCTTGCCTGAGTCTGAACAGCTTGTCATGTCAATGGCGGATGCAGCCGGGATTTCAACTGTACCCCATGGGCTTATTCGAAGCGGCGACGGTCTTGCCTATATCACGAAACGGGTTGACAGGAAACTCGATAAAGGTAAAACAGGGATGCTGGCCATGGAGGATTTCTGTCAGCTGGATCTGCGTCTGACAGAAGATAAATACAAAGGCTCTTACGAGCGCTGCGCCAAAGTCATAGAGAAATACTCCTCCCGCACCGGCATCGATATGGCAGAGTTTTATATACGGGTGGTCTTTTCCTTTTTTGCTGGCAACTCGGATATGCACATGAAGAACTTTTCTTTGATTGAGACCGATGAGGGCACAGGAGAGTATGTACTGTCCCCTGCTTACGATCTGCTCCCGGTCAACGCCAATGTACCCTCGGACAAGGAGCAACTCGCCTTACCCATGAACGGCAAGAAGATGAATATCCGCAGAAACGATTTTCTCAAGTTCGCTGACTACTGCGGAATTTCAAGAGCGGCAGCGGAGAAAATGATCAAACGGCTTGTTGATATGGAGCCGAAATTCTTGTCGATGTGTGAGTCTTCGCTGCTGCCGGAAGAGCTGAAAACAAGGTTGACGACAATAATCCAGGAGCGTACTACCATTCTTCAGGGCAATGCAATTTAAATTCCTCTTTATGCTGCTTTCTGTATCTGAGAAAATAAGGTGCTGCCTACAATAGTTTTCATTGTAGGCAGTACCTTTGTGCATTACAATATTGATATTATTCAATGTTATTCATGGAAGGCAAGTAATCTTTGTAACACTTCAGGAATGTTTTCAGATGAAATATGTGATTAGCAGATTTGTGGGTGATTTTTCCATAATATGGGCCGCAAAGGAATTCGATAAACCACTCTTTGGGGACAAGGTTCTTCTTATCTACGACAAAGCTCTTCAACACCTTGATCCTGCACCATCTGGCAACAGCAGAGGGGCAATAGCCGGTAAATTCAGAAATATATTTTATGTCAAGCAAACTGGGCTGACTTTTCATCAAATCGGCATAGAAGTCCGGCAAAACAGCCAAGCTGGTCTTTGGCAACTTGGGTGTAGCGTCCTGAACAGCGCTTGTCACCCAAGTTATCCGGTACTTTTCCGGGTTCACTTCTCTGTCCCGCAGGTATTCTATCACATCTACAGTTTTTATTTTGAATCTATGGGTCGCAGTTTTCATATCCCTGCATGGAATCAAGCCATTAGTAAGCAAGGCCAGCCCTTTCCTTTTACTGATATGGCATATTTTGCACAGCTGTTCTTTGCTTATTTCTTCGGGATAACTATTCAGTACATATTTACAGTAGGTCTCAAGTTTCATGCTGCACCTCGACAATAGTATTTGCCATCAACCTTAGCGAGGGCGCAGCAAAAAGTGGCTCGAATATTACGCTGATTCTGCGTCAAAATGGAGCTCTCAGTTCTCTTCCAGTTCTCTCTTTTTTCCCAGTTCTCTTCTTGTTCTACATTTTTTCCGAGAAAAATTCGAGCCCTTCAGGAACATTTCACCGAGCGGTGAAAGGCTCAAATTTTCAAGGCTTTGCGGGTTTTCCGCAGCCTGTATCCATTGAAGATTCAGGTCTTTGGGGCTTCCAGCAGAGTAGCTTTCAGAGCGCTGTGTTCCATTAAAATCCAATTAAAGGGTAAAACTTGAAAACCATTAGAGCGCAAGCTCACAGGGGTTCGAATCCCTTACCCTCCGCCACAGCGTCGGAGCAAAGTCCGCTTTGCTCCGGCGTTTTCTATTTCACGGGGAATAGAAAACACCATCCGCTCCGCTCTCTTGCTCCTCCTCTCAAACCCACACGACAGCCTACAAAAGATATTCATTTCATGCGCATAAGCGCAGGGAAGCCAGAACACTGAGCGGGAGCCGGGGAAAAGTGCTGTGTGGAAAATTTTGTGGGAAACTTCCAGGTTAAGCATCTTAATATCATACGACCATGTGATATACTATATCCGGGGGTGATATGAACGATTACCACAAGATATAGTAAGGCGCGATTACCCGGAGCAAATCACACGGCATGCACCAAGCTCACGAAAGACGAAAAGGACCGACTCCATGCTATAGCCGTTGAGCGGGAGCTGTCCAACTATGAGTTGACCTGCAGAATCATCCAAGAGTATATCAGAAACTATTGACCGGCCCCAGGGATGCAGCCGCCTTGATACCATATCGCAACACCTGGGCACCGTTCTGTCACCGCCTGCACCACCAAAAAGAGACCCCATCATAGCACAGAGTAAACAGCAAGACAAGCCGCCCCGCCACATCCATGGACAAATCCATGCATGTATTTTCGGAGCGGGACGCCATCCGGCAGGCCATGCCAGCCGGCTGCTGCCCCTCCCGAAAATAGCCTACGGCTGAGCGGGACGGCTGTTTACAAACTGCGCTTATCGATGAAGTATCTTTTTATAGGAGGTACAGACAATGACAAAACTGACCAATGCCCAGAGGAAAGCGATATACCGGCGTGACGGCTTCATGTGCGCCCTGTGTGGGAGCGGGAGGTATCTACAGATACACCACTACATCCATAGGGGCCAGGGCGGCAGCAATAGCCCGCATAACCTGATAGAGGAACAGGTTTTTGTAGTTGTGCGCCTCGTCCACAAAAAGCCGGTCCACGCCGAGCTGTTCAAAAGTTACCACATCATCCTTGCGGCCTTCCGCTTGCAGCTTTTCCAGCCTGGCCTCCAGGGATTTCTTTGTCCGCTCCAACTGTTTCACCGTGAAGTGTTCCCCGCCGCTGGACTCCACTTCGGAGATACCCTCGGTGATTTCCCATAAATCAGGCGGTCAGCAGACGCCTTTCAGAATTGCTGGAGGAGCGTAAAATGACGCAGTATCAGCTGTATATGAAAAGCGGCGTCCCCAGGTCCAACATAGGCAATATCATCAACTGTTCTTACGATTCCGTAAAGCTGCGGATCATCCATGAGATGTGCCAAGGGCTGGGAATTGGAACAGACATCTTTTTTGCTTCGCCACTTTTCAAGGAAGATAATCTGGAACCATAAGACCTCCGACGAGCTCCGCCGGAGGTCTTACTATCTGATCTTTGTCAATCGCTTTCTAGCGGGTTTTCTCTTTCGGTTTTGTCATGGCTGGCCGCTCCTTTCTGCTCATGGGCAAAAGGAAAGGGCAGCCGTTTTCGTGATTGAAAACAGCTGCTCTGTGAGTTTATATTCAGTTGCGGGGCTGATGGTCTGCTCAGCAAACGGGAATGTACCAAAACGATCTAAGACAACAGCGCTGCCCCACTTGCAATTTTTTCTTGTACTGCGGAAACGGTTTCTTGAATGGAATAGGTGGTCGTATCTACAACATTCGATTCATATATTCCCAGATTGCAAAATTGCTCCCACATTGTTTCTACCAATTCGATATTTGTTTTTCGGTCTAACTTTAAGCGTTCAACAGCTCGTTTTAAGGTTTCTTCTTTACTGGCTCTTAATACAATATAGTGTACCTCATAATTTTCTCGAACAAGGGCTCTCCATGGTTCCAAAAACCACGGCCCGACAATTCCATCTACAATTACATCATATCCGCTGCGTGCATATCGCTTTGCAGCTTCTAAAAAGGCTTCAATGACAACCAGATTTTGCTCGTTGGATTCTGGTAAATGTGGTGGTATTGCGCCTTTGCTTAAGTAATGGAAAAAGTCGTCTGTGTGCATATGCACTGATTTATCCATATCAGATTCCTTGGCAACAAGAGCTGCCGTCGTGCTCTTTCCTGTCCCCGGGGAACCTGTAATTACAATTATTCTGCCTTGATTCATCTTTATTCCTCCAAGCTCCGATTTACCGCTCGATTTTTTAGAAAAAGTATAGTACAAAACCATGAACAAGTCCACATCATTTCAGCCTGTCGGCGCGGTGTCAGTCTCTCTGGCAAACCGCCGTGCTGCTTCCCGCTGTTCCTCGCTGTATGGGCCGCAAGGCGGAAAATCGATATGCCCTCTCCTAATGGATGGGGTATGTTTTTAGCCGCAAATAAAATCCCGTATCGCAAATTCCAGTTCCTGCATCTTGCCCGGCAGCCAAAAGGTCAACTTCGGCAGCCCAAAGGGGCTTATCAGAAACGCAATCACGATCTACAAAGCCAACTTCAACAGGCCAATTTCCACCACAGGGTGTCACCTCCACTCTCAATTTCTGAGCCATTATGAAATAAACTGTGTCAAAAGGCAAGGATGCAGAAAAAGAGCAAAGGCCACATTTATTACAGATTAAACATTTATCCAGAGCCGTACAATATCAAGTTGACTTCAAACTGCATCCAAGGTATAGTTAGACTAACATTGGATTAATCTGGCATTTCAGGCCGCAGGTTCTGCGGCGGAAATGAACTACATTGAACGATGCAGGAGGTTTCTATGAAACGATGGATATGCATGCTTTTGGTGCTGGTAATTGCATTCAGCCTGTCTGGCTGCGGCTCTGACGGAGATACACAGTCCATGGAACAGGAAGAAGTGCCTCAAGAGGTATCTGCCTCCACGTATCGCGCTATGCTGGCTGAGATGATAGCGGAGCTGGCCCCCCAACAGATGGACTACTTTGACAGCAAGGTAAAAGATGTGGATATTCCCATCACCCGCGGCGACGCCGTGCGGATGGCATATTATGCCGCTGTATGCATCGGCGCTGACGATTATAACGGCTATAACTTTAGCAGTGACCTGGCCGATTCCGACGGCCGTATGTGGGAAGTCGGAGAGCGTCTGGAGGAGATATGTCCGGATGCATATGCGGATATTCCTGTCACCATGGCTGGCCATACATGGGACAACGAATTCACCGCCGCCGGGCTTTGGAATGTGTGGCACGTGGATGTGGTCAGCGGCAAGCAGGTCTTTGCATTTGACGAAGAGCTTCAGAGCATGCGTATGTATGATATGCTCACCATGGAGGAGGCCGAAGCCTCCATTGAGCGCCTACGTACAGGCTACGGTATCAAAAAATATGTGTCTGTGGACAGTGCCGAGGCAACCAGCGCCGTTTTGAGCGAGGAGGTACTGGAGAAAACTGCCGCACGCAGCGGCGAAGCCCTGGACGACCTGCCGCGCCTCACCGGCTTTGTCCTGAAAAGTGACGGAGACTATACGATCCACACCGTCGTCAGTACGGCTGACGATATTCGCCGCATTGCCGATTGGGGGTTCAACACCGTCCGCATTCGTATTGCCTATGAGGCTTTGTTCAGTCAGGATGGCTCCATGATAGATCTGACACAGGCTGAAAAGCTGGATGAACTGGTGGCCGCCGCCATTGATGAGGATATTCATCTGAATCTTTTGCTGAGCACTTTGCCGGGGCGCACAAAGTGGATCGATGTGACGGGTGGGACCACCAGCAGCGAAATCGATCTGTTTCTCAACCCGGAGCGGCAGGAGGAGGCCGCCGGGATCTGGGCTGCGCTGGCAGCCCGGTACCGGGATGTCTCCGGCGCCCATCTGTCCTTCACCCCCTTCTGGGAGCCGGATGGAGATCTGAGCGTCAATAGTGAGGAGGGCTGGCAGCATACGCCTCAGGAAACCTTTGAAACCCTGGAGCTGCTGATCCAAGTCATCCGCGAAAAAGACCCTGACCGTTTCATCTTCTATGAACCTACGGCGCACATTGCGGCTGATGCGACCATTGAAGAGAGCAGCCTGTTCTATGAGCCGCTGAAAAGCCGCTTTGATAATCTGATGATCTCCTACAATTTCTGTGAAGACGCCTATGTTTTTGCGGAGATGACTGACGTTGCGGGAGAAGATATTGACATGATGAATTACAGCATGTTCAAGCCGGAGTATCCCGTAAGCGTTTACGGCGTCAGCGATACTATCCCCTCCGGCGGTGGGCTGACCCTCGGGGGCTTTCTGCCTGGCGGCACTGTCATTGACCTGTACCTGGCCGAGGCAGCAGGCAGCAGCACCCTGACAATAACAGGGGACGGTGCGGAGCTTTACCGTGAAACCCTCTCCCCCGGTACATACAACCCGGGACGTCCCCTCTCCTCCTTCTATCCCTACGCTGCCAGCGATAAAAAGCTCACCGTTACACTGGCCGAAGCGACAGATACACTGACTATCTCCGCCCAGGGAGCTGATGTAAAATGGAGCGGTATGGACGTGATCTTACCGGAAGAATACAGCGTAGAGCGGTGGTATATGAACAGCGGCTATGACAACTATTTTGAGGAGAATACCGAACCCTTCCTGCTCCTTGCCACTTCCACGGTGATGATCAGTCCCTATGAGCACTCCGATGCAAGGCAGATCACCATCCACGATGACGTGAGTTTCACCACGGATTCTGTTGTTTCCCAGTCCAACGCTGAGACCATCGACGCCTGGTGCGCCCGGATTTCCAGCTTCTCTCCCCAGTGCATCGTCCGCTATGAAGACGCATGTTTTACGTTGGGCACCACCCAGGCCTCTATTCTCCGATACTATGAGGATATGCTTGCTGCGTTTAAGCGGTACGGTTTCAGTTGGCTCAGCAATGATTATGAGATCATTTTGGAGACTTCCCCCAGCCGCATTGCTGACGCCGAGCTTGTGGAATATGATGGATACATTTCCGTGAACATGGAACTTCTGGAGCTGCTCCAGAAATACCAGGAACCGTAAGAGAGCAGTCGGAAATACTCGAGCTTGATGCTCACCACGGTCACCATGGCCATGGCCGCTGCCGCCAGCACCAGGGCGGCAGCGCCGTACTTTATGAGACTCTTCTTATTCATCGGTGCATTTTGTTCTTCCATTGTTCTTTACATAGCAGAACAGCCCTATCCCTGCCAGCAGACTGCCGGAGGCGATAAGGCCGTAGAGCATGATATTGGATTCGTCCCCGGTCTCGGGCGGCTGGCCCTTGCCGGGGTGGGGCGTTGCGCTGGGCCTAAGGCTGGGGGATGCCTTGGGCAGCATATCCTCCGTCACGGTGTAGCGTATCTCCACGTCCTTGCTGCCGTCGGCGCAGGCCGGGCGGCTGAAGACCTGGCCGAAAAGCAAAGGGACGCAGAGCAGTATGAGAAGCTGCCTGCGCAGTGTCGGAACAAACTCCACATACTTCAAAGCGGCGGATACTCCCCTGGAGCCCCCGCCGCTTCTCACTCATTCTGTCGCAGCTCATTTCAAACCCGAACCCGCCGTGCCGGGCTTCGGGTTTATTTTTTGTGGGGGAAAGATTAAGGCTGTGTTTGACTTAATCACCTTTGAATGCTATATTAGCCAAGGTGAAACCAAGGGCTTAAAATCCTGTAAAACAGCCAGAATATATAAGGAGAAGATTTTCATGGAAAAGAGAAAGCATAAAATCGGCCTGATTCCAAAGCTAATTGCGGCCATCATCCTGGGCATCCTTTTCGGAGCCTTTATGCCTGAATGGTTCAACAAAATCGTGGTGACCTGCTCTTCACTGTTCAGCAGCTTTCTGTCTTTCATCATCCCTCTGATGATACTTGCCTATGTGACCATGGGCATTGCAGACCTAAGAATGGGCGCCGGTAAGCTTTTGCTCATCACCCTGGCCCTGTCATACTTTTCCACCCTTGTGGCAGGCTCCGCCTCGTATCTGATCTCCTCCTCTCTCTTTCCCTCCTTCATGAGCCAAGGGGCAATGGAGCGTATTGCAGAAACGGCTGACCTGTCCCTGGCCGGGTATTTTTCCATATCCATCCCTGCGCTGCTGGACACCCTGTCCGCCGTGGTTCTGGCCTTTGTCCTGGGCCTTTGCCTGTCCGGGCTGAGGGGCAAGACCATAGGCGACACTCTTTATCTGGCAGTAAAGGATTTTTCCGCCGTCATAGACAAGGTGCTCCAGACCGCCATCATCCCCCTGCTTCCCCTGTATATCTGCGGCACCTTTACAAATATGACCTATTCCGGCAAGACCTTTGCAATCCTCAGCATCCTCTGGAAGGTATTCCTGGTGGTGATCGTCATGCATCTGGTATACATCCTTATCCAGTTCCTGGTTGCGGGGGCAGTGTCCGGGAAAAACCCCTTTGTCCTTATCCGCAACCAGATCCCCGGCTATGCCACCGCCATCGGCACCCAGTCCTCCGCCGCCACCATCCCGGTGAACCTGAAGTGCGCAGAGAAGGACGGCATCAGCGGGGAGATACGCAATTTTGTTGTGCCTCTCTGCGCCAACATCCACATGGCCGGCTCCATGATAACCATCACCTCCTGCGCCACCGCCGTCTGTCTCATGTATCGGCTGCCTATAAGCCCCGCCACTGTGGTGCCCTTTATCATGACTCTGGGCGTCGCTATGGTGGCTTCCCCCGGCGCTCCCGGCGGCTCTATCATGACAGCTCTTCCTTTCCTGTATATGATCTTCGGGACTGAGGCCGGAGATGTGAACGGCCCTATCTGCGCCATAATGGTAGCCCTGTATATCACTCAGGACTCCTTCGGCACCGCCTGCAATGTGTCCGGCGACAATGCCATAGGCCTTATCGTGGACACCGTCTACCGAAAGTTTATCATTAAAGATCCCGCTTAACTTGAGGAGAGAAAAAATGTCTTTCATCAGCGTGTTTGATGTGCTGGGCCCCAACATGATAGGCCCCTCCAGCTCCCACACAGCCGGTGCAGCTCTCATCGCTCACCTGGCCCACAAGCTCATACCCGCCCCTCTCAAGCAGGTAGACTTCATCCTGTACGGCTCCTTTGCCAGGACCTACCAGGGTCACGGCACCGACCGGGCCCTGCTGGGCGGTATATTGGGCTTTGCTCCCGACGACCTGCGCATCCGGGACTCCTTTGAGATCGCCCGGCAGCAGGGCCTTGAATACCGCTTTACCTCCAACGAGACCGAGACGGACCTTCACCCCAACACTGTGGATATACGTATGGAGAACGGTGCCGGCCAGGTGATGACCGTTCGTGGCGAGTCCCTGGGCGGCGGGAAGGTGCGCATTGTGGCCATTAACGGAGTCCGTGTAGACTTCAGCGGGGAGTATGCCGCCGTCATTGCCATACATCAAGACAAGCCCGGCGTGGTGGCCCACATTACAAAGGTCCTCAGCGACAGAGGCGTGAATATCGCCTTTATGCGTCTGTTCCGGGAGGCCAAGGGAGATATCGCTTACAGCATAATAGAATCCGACGGAACTTTGCCTGAGGGCATCCCGGCCCAGCTTAAAGTCAATCCCTACATTCACGATGTGATGATAGTCCAGCCTTAGGGGGTGCTGAAATGGATTTTAAAAACGCAGAAGAACTGCTCAGCCTGTGCCGCCGCAAGTCTCTCCCCATCTCTCGGATAATGCTGCTTCGGGAATGTTCCCTGGGAGAGACCGATACCCCGGCCGTAATGGAGCGCATGGCCAAGGCCCTTTCCATCATGCGCTCTTCGGCTACAATACCTCTGTCCCAGCCGGTGAAGTCCATGGGCGGGCTCATAGGCGGCCAGGCCGCTCTTCTCTCCGCCCATTCGGGAAGCGGCAAGGCCATATGCGGCAGCCTGCTCCAGAAGGCCGTCACCTACGCCATGGCGGTGCTGGAGGTCAACGCCTCCATGGGCCTCATAGTGGCGGCCCCCACCGCCGGCGCTGCCGGAGTAGTTCCCGGACTGTTGCTGGCGCTGCAGGAGGAATACCATATCCCTGACGAGCGTTTGTTGGACGGCCTGCTCAATGCCGGAGCCATAGGCTACCTGGCCATGCGCAATGCCACCGTTGCCGGAGCCGTAGGCGGCTGTCAGGCTGAGGTGGGCATAGCCTCCGCCATGGCCGCCTCGGCAGCGGTGGAGCTTATGGGCGGCAGCCCTGAGCAGTGCCTGGACGCCGCTTCCACCGTTATGATGAACATGCTGGGTCTGGTGTGCGACCCGGTAGGCGGGCTGGTGGAGTATCCCTGTCAGAACCGAAATGCCGCCGGCGTAGCCAACGCCCTGGTGGCCGCCGAGCTCTCCCTCAGCGGTATACGCCAGCTCATCCCCTTTGACGAGATGCTGGCCGTCATGTATAAGGTGGGCCGAAGCCTCCCCGTGGAGCTGAAGGAGACCGCCCTGGGCGGCTGCGCCGCCGCCCCCAGCGCCTGCGCACATTGCGTACGCAGATAGGCGCCCGGGTACTCTGACTTTTTTGATGTGTGTGCAGTTTGGCCTTTTTCTCTGGCATGAAAATATATATGGACAGCCGGCCTGGGTATTTATTCAGGCCGGCCGTCCATTTTTGTTCCATGGCCTTCTTTTTATGACTTATAACGGCAGCCGAGCCCAGCCCCATTCCTTTTTCAAATTCTCTCCGTCGGGGTGGAATGCAAGTTATTCCTTAAAAGTTGCAAATTATTCCTAATCAGTAGTTTATATATAATTCGGATGGTATACGTTATGGGAGATGTTGTCTCAAATTACACAGGCCCGGACGCTCCAGACGGCAATGCCATAGAAGCCGGAGGCAGCTCCCTGACGGAAATCGCCGGCTCTGTCAAGGGCGATATCACCATTAAAGACAGCGCAATGGTAGTGGTACATGATGGCAGTTCAGATAACAACACCCCCAGGCAGAATCTTCCGGCACCCAATACTTTTTCCCGGTGGACAAAGGTGCTGCTCCTTCCGCTGAATTTACGGATGAACAGCTGAGGCTGCTTGAACTGTGCAAAAGCTATGGCCCGACCAGTATGCTGGATAAAACTGTGTACTCTATATTTAATGTTTCTTCTGACATGCAAGAGATCTTTGATGCCAGAGTATCTATTTCAGATATGATCATGCTGGAGGGCGCCACTTCCGTCGAGCTGCTGTATAATGTGAAAGCCGCCCTGGAGCAAGCTATCAAAAATGTAAAATACGGAGATGTCAGTCCGGAATCCATAGAGATGGTGCAGATGATGTTCACTGTCTATAAGGAAACGGCGCAATCTATCGGAGATGCTGTGGAGGTTTTGGGCAACAAGTCTGAACGGGAATATGCGGAAAAATTCCTGGAGCAGCTGGAAGAGCTTGAACTGGGTGAGGTTATGTTTCTCTCTGATCCACCTACGGGCTACGCCGGCGGCCGCTGAGAGTATAAGCTCTCTTAGCTGAAGACCGTGCATAAAATTAACCCGAATATGTAAATGGCAGGGCCGCCTGATTTACAGGCGGCCCTGCTCAGCTTGTCAAAAAACTGTAGAATTGATGAAAGACAATAGAGCAGCGGGGGAGCGCAAGGGGCAAGGCTCCTTGCTCGCCTTGCCGCAGCCGCCCTGCCTTTATCTGCCCCCCGCATCCTCCTGGGCCGGGCCTGATATTATATGCCCATAGGCGTCGAAGCGGGAGCCGTGGCAGGGACAGTCCCAGCTGAGCCCATCGCTGTTCCACTCCAGCTGGCAGCCCAGATGTGGGCAGCGGATGTCCACCGGGTGGAGCCTCCCCTCTCCGTCCCTGTAAACTCCCAGCTTTTCCCCCTCAAGGAACACTATGCCGCCCTGTCCGGGAGCTATCCCTGCGGCGGCTTTTGCCGGTATCTGGAAAAAGCGTTTTGCATAGCCCTTGACTGCCTGGACTCCTTCCGCCACAGCTCCGGCCACTGTATCCACATCAAAGCGTCCGGGGTCAAAAACCTCTGCGCAGGCCGGCTTTTCTCCCAAGACCATAGACCTTATCAGCTTTGCCGACACCATGGAACTGCTCATTCCCCATTTGTTGAATCCTGTGGCCACATACCAGTTCGGCCTGTCCGGGGAAAAACCGCCTATATAGGGTATGCCGTCGGCGGTGATACAGTCCTGAGCGGACCAACAGGCCAGCTCCCGGCTACCGGGGAAGAGCTCCGCCGCCTTTCGGCGCAGTCTGTCATAGCAGCCGCCCTCCCGGTTCTCCCCGGCCCTGTGATTTTCTCCGCCTATAAACTGCATTCCCTTGTAATTTCTCAGGGAATATCCGCCCTTTTCTGCGGAGATCCACATGCCTTCCAGGGGGCGTTCCACCTCCAGGGCCAGAACATAGGAGCGTTCCTGGTGCATTCGGGTGAAATACATGCCCGGGAAGTTTACAAAGGGATAGTGGCAGGCAAATATTATATGCTCAGCCTCCAGCCATCCCTCCGGCGTTATCAGCCTGTTTTCCCGTATCTCCTTTACCGGGCTTTCCTCGTATATCTTCAGCTCCTGAGACAGGCTGCCGATAAACTTCAGAGGGTTGAACTGAGCCTGATTGCTGAAGGCAACTGCTCCGGCAGCGGCTGCCGGCAGCTCCACAAAAGAGGCCGGCAGCCCCAGCATCCTGGCTGCCGTCAGTTCCCGCTCCAGCTGCTCCAGACCATTGCCGTAAACATAGGCGCTGCGCTCCTCAAAGTCGCAGTCTATCCCCCTGTCTGCCACGATACGCCTCAGGCTGTCCACTGCCTCCTGGTTTGCCTGGGCGTACTGTCTTGCCCTGTCCATGCCCACATCGTCTATCAGCCGCCGATATATAAGGCCGTGCTGGGCCGTTATCTTGGCCGTGGTGTTCCGGCTCTGGCCCCCGGCAATGCGTCTTGACTCCAGGACCTTCACCTCCAGTCCGGCCTCCTGCAATGCCGAGGCAATCAATATCCCCGCCATGCCTGCGCCTATAACTGCGGCCTGGCTTCTGACTTCTCCCCTCAGCTTTTCCCTCCTGGGTATATGGCAGGTTCTGCTCCAAATAGAATCCATTATGCATCTCCTTCTCTGAACCGGCTTCATTTTTGTTCCCCTGCTTATTGTCTGCCGGCCCTGTATCATTTATCCCCGGCGGCAATCCGCCGGCCGCTGCAACATTCCGGGATAAGCTGGAAAATCGCTGGGTATAAAAGCTTAATATTAAAAGGCCCTGCTCTCCGTCTTCAGAGAGCAGGGCCTTATCCGTGTATGCTTTTTCATCTGTTTCCGTGGATTCCCGCCTGTGTCCCGGGCGGGCATATTCAAATGATGATGCAGTTTTTGGGGCAGGCCTGGGCGCAGCTGCCGCAGGCTATGCATTTGTCCTCATCCAGCGTCCAGGTCTTGGCGGCCCTGTCCACCGTCAGGGCCTGTACGGGGCACTTTCTGGCGCAGAGGGTGCAGTAGACGCAGCGGGCCGGATCATTCACCGGCTTGCCGTCATCCCTGGGCTTTACCGTGGGTCCGCCAGAAGCGGGAGCCTGGCAGCCCTGGGACTTGTCGGCCGCCGGAGCCTTCTTTTTGGGAGCCGCCTTTATAAAGCTGCCGCTGACCAGCAGATCCTCTTCCTTGGTGGCAACCATGTGGTAGTCCCCGGTGAATTCGATAGCCTGCTTTGCGCAGAAATCGGCACAGGTGGCGCAGAAGGTGCAGGAACCCAGATTGAAAGTCAGCGTTATCTTATCCTGTCCCTCCTCCAGATGCTCCACCGTGCGGGTGATGGCATTGCCGGAGCAGACTCTCTCGCACATGCCGCAGGCTATGCAGCGCTCCGGGTGGTATATTATCCTGCCCCTGTAGCCGGGAGCCGCCTCACTGGGGACGGCGGGGTACATGGCGCAGCTGCTCTTGCTGAACAGCTGGCTCAGCGCCTCTTTCATAAAGGGAAAATCCATTACTTTTTCCGCCCCCTTTTCTCTTTCAGTATCTTTGCCGCCAGAGCCAGACCGTCAATGATCGCCTCTGGCTTTGGTGCGCATCCGGCCACGTCCACATCCACATCCACATATTTGCTCAGGGGACCAGCCACGCTGTAGCTGCCTCTGAACACGTTACCCGACTGGGGGCAGGAGCCCATGGTAACAATGCACCGGGGTTCCGGCACCTGGGATATGGCTCTCAGCACTCTGGGCAGGGACTGCTTGGTCACGGGTCCCGTGACCACCACTATGTCCGCATGGCGGGGAGAACCGGCCAGCTTGAAGCCCAGGCGCTCGGCATCGTAGCGGGGGGTGAGCACGCTGACCAGCTCGATGTCACAGCCGTTGCAGGAGCCGGCGTTTATGTGGAACAGCCAGGGGGACTTGCCCGTGCTCTCCTCAATGAGTTTCTTGAACATAGCTATCCCTCCTTACAGACCGTACCAGGCCAGGACCAGGCTGATAAGCGCCAGCAGCGACACCACGGTCCAGTAGTATTTGAATATCTGCTCGATCTTGAGTCTTGCAGTAAAGGCGTGGACAAAGGATATGGACGCCGCTGTAATAAGAGCGCAGAGCACGAACAGCAGCAGCGCATCCAGGGCCATGATCCCGGTGCCCAGGCCGCCCAGGAACAGGGCCACGAACAGGGAGGTGAGGCTGAGCATCTTCACGGCGTGGCTGAGCTTGAACACTCCCAAAGGCGCGCCGCTGTATTCCGCCAGCATGCCCTCGCAGATCTCCGTCTCCGCCTCAGCGGCGTCGAAGGGGTGGTTTCCGGTCTCGCCGGGGATTATCAGCAGCATGGCCGCCGCTGCGGGCAGCATGCTTATCTTTGTTATAAGGCTGCCGTTTACCAGCTGGTATTCCGCTATCTCGCTGAGGGAGAAGCACAGCCCCGTGCCTATGGCGCTGCCCACGGTTTTCGCCACTGCCAGCAGCACCAGTACCAAAGGCAGTTCACAGGAGATTATGGTCACCATCTCCCGGCTGAGTCCCACCCCGGCATAGGGAGAGCCTGAGGCGGCGCCGCCCAGTATCATAGCCAGCGCAGGCACCAACAGCAGATACAGTATCACGATAATATCCCCGATGCCTGAAAAGGCTGTAAAGCCGAATACCGGGATAAAAAGCTGGATCACCACCAGAGCGGCAAGTCCCACCAGGGGAGAGAGCATAAAAGTGATGCGTTCGGCAGCGGCGGGAACAATGGTCTCCTTGCCGCAGAGCTTGAAGAAATCATAAAAGGGCTGGAGGACAGGCGGTCCCACGCGCTTTTGCATTTTGGCCACCAGCTTCCTGTCAATACCGCACAGCAGCATCCCGGCCAAAAAGCAAAACAGGAAGCCGGGAAAAATGAGCACATAGCCCAGATACTGCAAAGCTTCTATAACTATAGTCATTGTCCCACCTCCTTACAGAACTATCAGGCTAAACAGCGTGACCAGGGCCAGGTCGACCACTGCCCAGAGGGCATAGTCATTGACGATGCCGCTGTGGAGCCGGTGCATATAGTTGAAGTAAGCCCGCCAGTTATGCTTGAAGCCCCAGAACAGGTCGTCGCCTCCCAGCTGAGAGAGCTCCTGCTTTTCTCCGCCGTAGAAGAGCTGGTATTTGTCCTCCACGGTGGATAGCCTGCAGCGGCTCACATTGTCGTACTTTCCGGCCACAGCCACTATGGTTATGGCCAGCAGAGCGATGCACAGCACCAGCAGCCAGCTCACCGGGTCCCAGGCCCCCACACACTGGAAGCTCCCGCCCTCCAGGGCGGCTGCGGCGGAGCCGTCAAAGCCCATAGCCTCTATGTACGGCTTTACGCTGAACACCGCAGCGGCGGCAGGCTCGGTGAGATAGGCCGTGACCAGATTGGGGAACAGCCCGGTGATTATGCACAGCAGGGCAAAGATGCCCATTGCAAAGCGCATGCCCCAGGAGACCTCCCTGACATTTTCCAGTTCCGGGGGCAGCTGCCCAAAGAACACCGAGTGGCTCACCTTTACGAAGGAGGCCAGGGTGAGCACGGAGGTTACAAGGGCAATGATCGTCACCAGCAGAAAGCCGATGTTGCCGCTCTCTACCGCTTTCTGATAGCTGGCCTGGTATATCATCCACTTGGAGGCAAAGCCGTTGAAGGGCGGCACTCCGCTGATAGAGAAGGCGCCTATCAGAAACAGTACCGTGGTGTGGGGCATTTTCTTTGCCAGGCCCCCCAGTTTGTTCAGGTCCGTGGTGCCGGTCTCGTGGAGCACGGCGCCGGCGGCCAGGAACAGCAGGCCCTTGAATAGGGTGTGGTTTATGGCGTGGTAAAGCCCGGCGGACACGCCCAGGGCGGTACACAGGCCCACGGCGGTGAGCACATAGCCTATCTGGGATATGCTGTGGAAGGCCAGCAGACGTTTGAAATCATGCTGAGCCAGAGCCATGGTGACGCACACGAACATGCTCAAAGAGCCGATAAACACCAGCAGGAACTGCACGGTTCCCAGTCCCATGCTCTGGAAGAGGAAATAGGTGATGCGGATGATGCCGTAAATGCCGGACTTGGTGAGCACGCCGGAGATGATAACGGAGATGGAGGCCGGAGCGGCGCCGTGGGCGTCGGCGGCCAGTGGGTGGAAGGGCACGATGAAGGCCTTGGTGCCAAATCCCACGAACAGCAGCGCAAAGGCCAGCTTGGTGGCGGTGTTCACCTCTCCGGGCACCAGCTGAGCCAGCTGGGCCAGGTTAAGGGTGTGGGTCTGGGCGTAGAGGATGGCAGTGCCCACCAGGATACAGGTGGAGCCCATACAGCCCACCACCAGATACTTGAAGGCAGCCTCCACCGCCCCTCTCACGGTGTTGCGGAAAGCGGTGAGGGCCACGGCGGCAAAGGTGAGTATCTCCACCATTATGAACATGTTGAACAGGTCGCCGGAGAGCACCATGCCCATGACGCCTCCGCAAAGCAGCAGATACAGGGTGTAGTACTCTTTTTCGTTGTGGTCCCGGTTCATGTACTGGATGGAGTAGACCCCGGAAACGAAGACGGCGGTAGCCACCAGCAGGGCAAAGAAAAGGCTGAGGGCATCCACCTCCAGGGCAATGCCAATGGCATAGCCTCCGGCGGGTTCTCTTGCGCCCATCCAATAGGATATTATCTCGCCCTCCAGCAGTACCGGCTTTACCAGGGCGACGGCGAAGCCCAGGGCTGCTGTGATGCTCAGCAGGGCCAGGACATTGCGGACCGCCCTGTTTTCCCCAAAGGCGGCGATAAGGAAGGAGCCCAGGAACAGCACCATAATGGCGTATATGGGAAAGTGCTGGTAGTTGAGAATATTTCCTAGCATATTCATCCTCTCAGCCTCCTTATCTGCCGTGTATCGATGGTGCCGTACTGTTCCTCCAGTTTAATGACCAGGGCCAGGGACATGGCGGTGACGCAAGCGCCGATGACTATGCTGGTGAGGGTAAGGGCCTGGGGCACCGGGTCTACGAAGAAGCTGTTGTAATCCAGCTCTGACCAGGTGAAGATAGGCGCTGTGCCCCCCGGGTTAAAGCCTATGGAGATAAGCAGCAGGTTCACTCCGTAGTCTGCAATGGACAAGCCTATAACGGTTTTCACCAGGTTATATTTTGTGACGATGGCGTACATGCCCAGGCCGATAAGGAAGAACGCTGCAATGTAGTTAAGCAGTATCATTTCGTATCACCTCATTCCCTGTGGTCCACATCCTTGCCCAGCAGCACGCCCAGCATGTTTATCACCAGGGCGCTGACTCCCGCCAGGACTTCGATCCCTACCACCGTGCCCATAAGGAAGATGGTGCCGGTGCTGAACAGCTCCCCCGGCTGGCCCAGCTGGTAGAACACATTTTCGCAGAAGCGGGAACCCAGGGCCACGCCCAGCAGGGCCAGCAGGATATAGGCTGCCAGGGCCAGGCCTTCCACCTTGCGCAGCAGTTTGGGGCGCATAGCCTGGGCGGTGACGGCATAGCCGTGTCCCAGGTATATAAGCAGCAGGGTAGCCACCATCAGCACGCCGCCCTGGAAGCCGCCGCCGGGGGAGAGATGGCCATGGAGAATAATGTAGAAGATATATACCAGGGCCAGGGGGAGTATGGCGTCGCAGCCGCAGCGCTGTATGACCCTTTTAATGCGGATGTCCTCATTTTTCATCCCTGTCCACCTCCTTTTTCCCCGTCTTCCTTGTGTAGAGGATGACCACGGCCCCGGTGACGGCGGTCATCAGTATGAAGGCCTCGCCCATGGTGTCGTAACCTCTGAAGTCAAAGACTATGGAAGTAACATCATTTATGGCGTGGGTCTTTTCCAGGTTCTGCTGCACTATAGCGGCGGCCACGCCGTCGGCGCCGCCGTCATCATAGGAGGAGGGCTCCTCCAGCAGTTCTCGAACCGGCACGGCGGCCTCCTGCCCTTCGTAGGTCCGGGGCATGGCGGCCATCTCTGCGGCGGCATAGACGCCCACCGCCAGGAACACCAGCAGGGAGAAGTAAGTAAGGAGTTTTTTCATTTATCGTCCCCTCCCCGTATTTTTTTCAGTGTGACGATGAATATCAGGGGGCTGAGGGCGGCGCCAACCGCAGCCTCTGAGATAGCCACGTCGGGAGCGTGGAGCAGCAGGAACTCCGCAGCGGCAAAGATGCCCGTCACTCCCAGGGCTATTACCGAGGAGAGGAGCTTTTCAAACTGCACCGCCAGAATGGCGGAGACCACCATCCCCAGGATTATAAGGACGTTCAGAACAACAATAATCTCACTCATCAAAGTCCCTCCTGTAATCCTCCGTCTCCATCTCCTTGTCAGGACGTATTCCTGCCTGATAGGCTCCCTTGGCTATGGCGTGGGCGCCCACGGGATTGGTCACCAGCACCAGGCCGCAGATCACCAGCACCTTCACCGCAGTGGCGGCGCTGCCCATTATGAAAATGGTGTACAGCAGGGCGCCCAGGCCCACGCCTATCACGCCCAGGGTAGTGACGCAGGTGCTGGCCTGCATGCGGCAGAAGGTGTCCGGCATACGCATCACGCCCAGGGTGCCCGCCAGGGCAAAAATCAAGCCGATCGCTATAAGCAGGTCAATCGCTATCCTCAGTATCAGCATGATACAGCCACCTCCCCTTGTCCAGATATCTGCCAACCAGCATAGTGTTGATAATGCCCAGCATGGCGGTGATTATTGCTATGTCCAGGTATATGCCCCTGCCGCTGTAGAGGGAAAAGAGCATCATTGCCAGGGATATAAGTATATCCGTGCAGTCGGCAGCCACCATCCTGTCGGCGGCCGTAGGCCCCTTTATCATCCTGTAAATGTTCAGCAGGGCAACAAAGCCCAGGCACACGGAAAAGATTATAAGATCTTTCATTCCCAAACCCTCCTGAGTCCTCTCTCAAGCCTGCCTTTTATCTCCTCGCCGGCCTCTTCTCCGCCGGGGAGCCTGGCGTCTATCCAATGGATATAGTAATAGGTCTGTCCCTCCTCCTCAGTTATCTCCATGGTGATGGTGCCGGGAGTCAGGGTAATGGCGTTGGCCAGGGCCGCCTGGCCATACATTGATTTAAGGTCAACCGGCACTTTCACGATGCCGGGATTGACGTTTTTGCAGCCGGTAAAGCAGCGTTTTGCCACGTCCACATTGGCCTTCACCAGCTCCACCGGGAAAATGCACAGCCAGAAGAATATGCCGTTAAGGAGCTTTGCGGGCCTGAAGAACCAGCCCGGTTTGTCGTGGATGAAAAAGCGGGAGGAGAACAGGGCCACTGCCAGGCTGATAACCGCCCCCGTGGCCAGCTCCTGGGGCTCTGCCGACCAGGTCAGCAGTATCCAGAAAATAAAGCACAGCAGGAAGGTGGACGCCACCCCCCCAAAGCTTGTCTTATGCAAGTGGGAAGCACTCCTTTCATGGCCGGGTCTCGCCCCGGCTTTTTTCCTCGTCTATTCGACTTTGAGACTGTCAACGTAAAATTCTCGGCCGGAACACATGCGTATCTCCCGGCTTTTGCATCGGGGGCAGCAGGCGGCTCTTCTGTCCGCCGCTCCCTCGTATCCGCAGTCAAGACAGCGGAAGACGGCGGGCACGGTGACGATCTCCAGCTCCGCCTCCCGGGCGATGCTGTCCCTGGCGGCTATGGGAAAAAACTCTCTGATGCATTCCGGGATTATGCCGGAATACTCTCCCACCCGCAGGCTGATGCCCAGCACCTTGCCGAAGCCCTTGTCCCGGGCCTCCCTGTTTATCAGTTCGATGACCGCTTCTGTGATAGCCAGCTCGTGCATCTTATCTGTCCAGGCAGCTGAAGCAGGGGTCTATGCTGGCAATTATCAGCCCTGCGTCCGCCACGGTATTGCCTCTGAGCATATGGGGCACCGTGGGAGTGTTCTTATAGCTTGGGACATGGATGCTCACCCGGTGGTTGTTGAAACCTCCGTCCCCCACCACCATGTGGCTCAGCTGGCCCCTGGGGGCTTCGTGGCGGCAGACTGCCTGGCCCTCCTTTATTTTGGGCAGCTTATTGCCCAGGTTTATGGGGCCTTCCGGCAGCATTTCCAGCGCCTGGCGGATTATATTTATGCTCTCGTAGCATTCCAGCACCCGCACCAACACCCTGGCATATACGTCCCCGCTGTCTACCACAGGCACCTTGAATTCAAAGTCCCCATAGGAGGAATAGGGGGCGTCCCGTCGCACGTCCACATCCACCCCGGAGGCTCTTGCGTGGGGACCTATGGCGCCCATGCGCAAGGCGTCCTCCCTGGTAAGCACTCCCACGCCCTTGGTGCGCAGGGCAATGGTCTTGTCGGTGGTAGCTATCTCGGCAATGCGGTCCATAATACTCTTGAGCTTTTCACCGGCTGCAAGTATCTCTCTTCTCAAGTCGTCGCTGATGTCCCGGCGAGCCCCGCCTATGGTGACCATAGCGTAATTGACCCGATTGCCGGTCATCTTCTCCAGGATGTCCATCACCAGCTCCCGCTCGTCCCAGATGTGCATGAACAGGCTGTCATGGCCGATGATGTGGCAGGCTATGCCCAGCCACAGGAAATGGGAGTGGAGCCTTTCCAGCTCGGCAGTTATCACTCTTATGTACTCTCCCCGCTTGGGCGCCTCCAGGCCGTTTATGGCCTCCACGCACATGGCGTAAGCGAAAGCGTGGGAATGGGAACAGATACCGCAGACTCTCTCCACCAACACCAGGGTCTGGATGGCGTTCCTCTCGGTAGCCAGCTTCTCTATGCCCCGGTGGTTGTAGCCGACGAAGACCTCCGCATCCCTTATTATTTCTCCCTCTGTGTAGAGCTTTGCATGTATGGGCTCCTCCAGAGCTGGATGATAGGGGCCGATGGGTACTATGTAGCTCATTTGGCGTCTCCTCCTCCCAGATTTTTCTCCACAAGTTCTTTCAGCGGCAGCACCATTATCTGGCCTTTGCCCTGGGTCTCCAGCATGTCCTCCGGCAGGAACAGTCTCTTTGAAGTGTCCAGGCCCTGGAACTCCACGGCAAAAAGCTCGTTGAGCTCCCGCTCCGGCCAGGTGGCGGCAGTGTCGTAGATTTGGCCGATGGACGGGAGCTGGGTCTCTCCCACCACGTGGTAGGATTCAATAGCCGGGTCCACTGCGTAGTCGTAGGAAATATCCGGCTGTCCCTCCTTGTTTATGAAGCCGTGTATCATCACCAGCTGCCGCCCCTCCCGGCGCATCCGTTCCGCCAGCGGGACTATCTGTTCCTTGGAAATATCTATTCTTTTGTATTCCTGCATCCCTTTCACCTCTTCTTTAATGTCCACGATTCAGCTTATGATCCAATACCCTGCGCCTATAGCTAACATATCCTGGGCAGCTGCGCCCCCGTGAGCTTTTGAAGAATACGTCTGCCCCCCAGAGCAGTTTTTATTGTCAGCGTTCCCGGGTGCTCCCGGGTCACCCGGCCGATAAGGACGGCGTCCTTCCCCTCCGGCGTCTGCCTCATGGCCTCCAGCAGCTTTTCCGTGTCCTCCGGGGCTGCCACCGCCAGGAGCTTCCCTTCGTTGGCGCAGTACAGCGGGTCCAGGCCCAGCATTTCGCAGGCGGCCCTCACCTGGGGACGAACCGGGATTAGCTCTTCCTCCAGCTCTATGCCCAGCTCTCCTCCCTCTATAAATTCGTTCAGAGTAGTGGCCAGTCCGCCCCGGGTGGGGTCCCTGAGGGCCCGGATCTTTCCCGATACCAGGAACATTCTTTCCGTCAGCTCTCTGAGGCTGGCGCAGTCGGAGCTGATGTCTCCCTGCATCATGCCGCTTCTGGAGAGCATCACCGCCGTGCCATGGTCTCCCACAGAGCCGGAGACGATGACCGAATCTCCCTCCCGGATGTTTTTCGGGCTAAGGCCGGGATATTTCATAAAGCCTATACCGGCGGTGTTTATATATATTCCGTCTCCCCGGCCCTTCTCCACCACCTTGGTGTCCCCGGTTATCACCTGTACCCGGGCCTTTTCACACTGGGCCGCCATGGAGTCTATTATCTTCTCCAGGGAGGCAAGACTGAATCCCTCCTCGATTATCAACGAGCAGCTGAGGTATCTGGGCTCTGCTCCGCACATGCACAGGTCGTTCACCGTGCCGCAGACCGCCAGCTTGCCTATGTCTCCGCCGGGGAAAAACAGCGGGTCCACCACAAAGCTGTCGGTGGAGAACGCCAGCCTCTCTCCGCCCTCAACTATGGCCCCGTCTCCAAGGGCTCCCAGAGCCGGATTGAATAGCCTGGGCAATATCAGCTTTTCAATGAGGCGGGAGCTTTTCTTGCCCCCGCTGCCGTAGTCCAGAGTTATGATATCTTCCATCTTACAAACCTCTGTATTTATATTCCGCAGCGCAGGCCCCTTCCGAGGACACCATGCAGGGCCCCAGCGGGTCCTCCGGCGTACAGCCTCCGCCGAACATAGGGCAATCCTCCGGCCTTATCCTGCCGCAGATCACATCCCCGCAGCGGCAGACTGCGCAGTCGGAGCGTAGCTCCACCTCCACAGGGAATTTCCTTTCCCCGTCAAAGTCTGCAAATTCCTCTCTCAGTTTAAAGCCGCTGTTTTCTATCTCTCCCAAACCCCGCCAGCTGTCCCTGCGGAGTTGAAGGCAGCTGTCCATCACGGCTCTGGCCAGGGGATTTCCCTCCGGCCTGACCGCTCTTTTGTAGCAGTTTTCCAGGCGGGCCTCTCCCCTTGCCAGCTGGCCGGTAAGGCGGCATATGGCCAGCAGTATCTCCTCCGGCTCAAAACCTGCGATCACTCCCGGCAGACCATATTCCTCCGGGATAAAGCGGAAGCCCTGTTCCCCTATTATACTGGCCACATGGCCGGGGCAGATGAAGCCCTGTATATTGAAATCCTCCCGGGCAATAAGGCTGCGCAGGGCCGGTTCCACGCTTTTCAGCAGGGAGAAGATGGAAAAGTTTCTTATTCCCCGCTCCCTGGCCTCCAGCACCGCAGCGGCCGTACCCGGAGCCGTGGTCTCAAAACCCACGGCCAAAAACAGCACTTCCCTCTCCGGGGCTGCGGCGGCCAGCTCCAGGGCGTCCATGGCGGAATATACCACTTCTACCCTTGCCCCCAGGGCCCGGCGCCTTTGCAGGCTGTCTCCCGGGACGCTGCCGGGTACTCTCAGCATATCGCCGTAGCTGGCTATTGTGAGCCCCGGCTCCATGGCCAGCGCCAGTATCCTGTCTATATCCTCCGCCGGCGTCACGCATACCGGGCATCCCGGCCCGGATAACAGGCTGACATTTTCCGGCATCAGGCTCTTTATGCCGCTTTTGGCTATAGCCATAGTGTGGCTGCCGCAGACCTCCATCAGCTTCATGGGCTTTTGGGCCCGGGTTCCTATCTCTCCCAGCAGCCTGTCTCTCTGCCCCTTATTCCAGAGCATTTCCCATTTCCTCCCAGGCCTCTATATCCTCCAGAGCCTGACTTTCCTCCAGCCGCTCAATGGCAAAACCGGCGTGTACCATCACATAGTCCCCTATTCTGGGCTCATTAATAAAGTCAAGCCTTATCTTTCTCCTCATGCCCAGGGCCTCCCCCTGGGCTTCCTTTCCCTCTATCTCAACTATTTTCAGCGGTATTGCAAGGCACATCTTTTAACTCCTCAGTCTGGCGTCGGCTATCATCAGCTGGCCCAGAGCCAGCCCCTCGTCATTGCAGGATACCCGGCGGTGGCGGTACACCCGAAAGCCCCTGGCCCTCAACCGCTCAGGCAGCCGTCTCATTATGTACATGTTCTGGAAGCTGCCCCCGGAGAGGCATACCCTGTCCAGCCCCGTCTCCCGCCTGGCGGCTTCCGCCGTCTCTGCGGCCATATCCACCAGGGTGTTCATGAAGCGGGCGGCCACAAGCCCCGCTCCCTGTCCCTCCTCCAGCTCCCTGACCATGGCCCTTATCATCTCCCGCCAGTCAAAGACCAGGGGGCGGCCTTCCAGCCTATAGGGATACAGGCCCTCTTCCTCCTGTGCAGCCGCCGCCTCCAGCAGCACGGCCCCCTGGCCCTCATAGCTGCATTGGCTCCTTATGCCCAGTAATGCGGCGGCTCCGTCAAAGAGCCTCCCCATCCCGGAAGACAGGGGGCAGTTCAGCCCCGTTTCCAGCATCTTTCTGTATATACCGGCTCCGGCTATCTGTGAGCCGTCCAGACCTGAGGCCTCCAGCAGGCTGAAAGCCAGCCTGTCTATCTCCTTTACCGCCCGGTCCCCGCCCGGCATTGCCAGGGGCAGTATATGGCCGAAACGCTCAAAGCCGCCATAGCCGCCTATCAGACATTCTCCTCCCCAGGCCGTACCGTCAAGCCCAAGCCCGGTTCCGTCCCAGGCCAGGCCGATCACCTCTCCCTCCAGGGAGTTGTCCGCCATGCATGAGCACATGTGGGCGTGGTGGTGCTGCACCTTTATAAGGGGTATACCCAAGCTCTCGGCGAAAGCTGTGGACAAATAGTCCGGGTGCATATCGCAGGCCGCCGCCTCAGGCTCTATGTCGAACAGTTTTTTGAAGTGTTCAGTCTGCTGCCGGTAGTTCTCCAGAGTCTCCATATTCTTCAGGTCCCCTATATGCTGGCTCTGGAAAATGTAATTTCCCCTTGACAGGCAAAAGCTGGCCTTTTGCTCCGCACCGCAGGCCAGTATGCTTTTAAGCTCCCGCCTCATCGTCAGCGGGTAGGGCACATAGCCCCTGGAACGCCGGGCAAAGTATTCCTTCCCCTCCAGCTCCCAGCACAGGGAATCGTCGCAGCGGGTCTGTATCTCCCGGTCATGGAGCAGAAAGCCGTCGGCTATGCCCCGGAGGTCCCTGAGGGCCTCACTGTTTTTATACATTATCGGAGTGTCCGAAAGATTGGCGCTGGTCATTACCAGCATGGGGATGTCCTCTCCCATGAGCAGATAGTGGAGGGGCGTGTAGGGCAGCATAAGTCCCAGATAGCCGTTCTCACTGAGATACTCCAGCCCCGGCTCTTTTTTCCTCAGCAGCACTATTGGCCGCTGACAGCTCTCCAGCAATTTCTCTTCCGCCGGCGACACCAGGCACAGTTTCCTGGCGCATTCCACATCCCGGCACATAAGGGCAAAGGGCTTCTCGTCCCTCTGCTTTCTCCTCCTCAGCTCTCTCACCAGGCGCTCGTCATCCCAGCGGCAGGCCAGGTGAATGCCCCCCAGACCCTTTACCGCCACTATGCCGCCCTTTTTCAGCCTCTCTCTTGCCAGTTGGATGCCGTCTCCCCACAGCTCCTTACCCTCGCCGTCAAGGTAAAAGACCCGGGGCCCGCATTTATCGCAGCAGTCCGGCTGGGCGTGGTAGCGGCGGTTTTCAATGTCCCCATACTCTCTCTCGCAGTCAGGGCACATGGGAAAAACATCCATGGAGGTCTTGGCCCTGTCATAGGGCAGGTCCTTGATAATGGTGAACCTTGGGCCGCAATTTGTGCAGTTTATGAAGGGATATCCGTATCTTCTGTCACTTCTATCCCGTAATTCTCTAAGACAGTCATCGCATATGCAGATGTCCGGGGAGACCAGAGTGTTGTTGAGCTCCTCCCGGCTGCTCCTCATTATCTCAAAGCTTTCAAAGCCTTGAAGCTCCCTGCTGAAGCTGTGCTCCATGTCTTGGATGAGCGCCAGGCTGGGCGCTTTCTCCGGCAGCGCTCTCAGCAGTTCCTCCAGCTTCTCTCGCTCCCCCTCCAGCTCCATCTCCACCCCGGAGGAGCAATTCCTTATGTATCCGTGTAAGCCATAGTTGCGAACCAGCTTGTGTACAAAAGGCCGAAAGCCGACGCCCTGGACTATACCGTGGATTCTCAAAGAGAGCCTTTCCTTCATATGGGAACCTCAAAGCACGCAGGCAATTTGTTTGATAATTATCAAGCAAATTATATTACCTATGCATTACCTTGTCAAAGGGTTTTTTATTTTTTTTTGATATTTGCTTTAATTTTATTGCTATTTCTTCCAAATTAGGCAACAAACATAAAATTTGGTCGCCAGTACAAGGGGGCACGATTCTGTTTTTTGATCTTTTTTCCTTTCTGTTTTCTTTGCGCCTGGGAAAAATGGCCGGCTTTTCCAATTTGACTGCGTCAGACTTGATAAACGGCGGCAAAATGGCCCTTCGATTCCGGCGGCCCATAGCCCAGCAAAAAAGACGGCAGGTCTCCCGCCGTCCTTTACATTGCATTTATCCGATTTTTACTTTGTGTATGGCTTTTGGAATGGGTACTTCCAGCCGCCCGGATATTTCTCATAACAAATAATAAAATAAGGGGCGGGTCTTGAGCCCCCGTGCCCCCTGCTGCTCTATTGTTTTTCCTTAATCTCACAGTTTTTCGGCAGCCTGAAGGGGCGGGCAAATGCCCGCCCCTTGCTTTATGTGTGAGCGTTTGGATCTAAATTATCAGGCCTCTTTCTTGTTTCCAACTATGGCATAGATATAGCCTATGATCAGGATTATGAAGGAGACGATGTAGCTCACGGTCTCCACGGAAGCAGCGTTGCTGCCGTCCACGTTGGTGAAGAAGGCCACTATCTGACCGGCCAGAACCAGGGCCATGACGACAGGAGCGATGACGATAATGCAGACGCGGTAGAACCAGTAGAAGAAGCCGGGCTTATTGCCGTTGACCTCCTCCAGTATGTACTTGGGTTTCAGCTCGGCGGCCACCATTACGGACATGAGCATGGCGCCGATAGGCATTGCCAGACCTTCAGACCAGCAGTCCATGAAGTCCAGCCAGCAGTCCATGAGCACGGGGCTGCTGGTGATCTCCTTGCCCAGCAGAGTCGCAGGAGCTATGCCGTTCTCGCCCAGGCCGCAGACGGCAACCAGGACAGCCTCGATGGTGATTGCCAGGCTGACCCAGAGGGTGACCTTGGTACGGTTGCCTTCTTTGCCGGCGTCGTGAGCCCGGTCAAGGAAGAGGGTGGCGATAACTTCCATCAGGGAGATGGCGGAGGTTATGGCGGCGATGACCACCAGCAGGTAGAACAGCACGCCGAAGAGGGGGCCGGTGGGTCCCATGTTGCTGAACACGTCCTGCAGAGTTATAAAGAGGAGCTTGGGTCCGCCCAGAACCATCTCGTTGTTGGGTATGCCGCTGGCCATGGAGTTGGCGACGGCGGCGGGGAGGACGGCAAAGCCGGCCATCAGAGCGATGATGGTATCGGAGGTGACGATTATCAGGGAGTTCTTGGTGAGGCTCTCATCCTTGCTCAGGTATGAGCCGTAGGTTATCATGGCGCCCATGGCCAGGGACAGGGAGAAGAACATCTGGCCGCCGGCGCTGCCAACCACCTTGATAAAGCTGGGGGCCTCGGCAATGAAGCCCGCCTCTACGGCGTAGCCGGGAATGAACATGAACTTAAGTCCTTCCTCGGCGCCGGGCAGAGTAACGGAGCGGATGATGACGATGAGGAGCATCACAAACAGGGCGGGCATACCCACCTTGTTAAACTTCTCAATACCGCCGGAGATACCGCCCTTGACGATTATCATGCAGATAGCCAGGAACAGCAGGGTGAATATCACGCAGCCGAAGGGATTGGTAAGCATGGAGGCAAAGGTGTCGCCTCCCGTGATGGTAGCGCCGAAGATGCCGCTGAGGCCGAAGCTCAGCTCAGCCAGGTTAAGGGACATGTACTGGAGGCAGTAGCCGCCCAGCACGGAATAGAAGCTCATTATGAGGAAGGGAGCCAGAACGCCCAGCCAGCCCAGCCATTTGAACTTCTTGGTGGCCTTTTTGTATGCGCCTATGACGCCGCGGCCGGTCTTACGGCCCATAGCCAGCTCACTGACCATGATGGGCATGCCCACGAATACCGCAAGGAACAGGTAGACGACCAGGAAGGTAAATCCTCCGCCGGCGCCCATCTTGTTGGGGAATCCCCAGATGTTTCCCAGACCGACAGCAGAGCCTATGGCCGCCATCAGGAAGCCAAGGTTACTGGCCCATGAACCTCGTTTGTTCTCCATAATGTCTCTCCTCTCTAAAAATAAAAAATGAACTCGCCGGGACTCGATTTTTTAATTGTGAACTAATTATAACATTTGGCTTGCTTTTTTTAAAACTCTACATTATTATGTATGTAATAAGATTTTTTCATGGATAGCTTTATAAAATGCCTAAAATTCAAGAAAGAAAGCGAATTTTTTAACAATGGATATTAAAAAAGTTCAGGCGCTGCTTGCTGCGGTGGACAGGGGCAGCCTTACTGCGGCCGCTTCGGACCTGGGATATACCCAGTCCGGCCTTACCCATATGATGAATTCTCTGGAAATAGAGCTGGGTCTCAACCTTTTGGTACGCAGCAAAAGCGGCGTGCGCCTGTCCCCCGCCGGGCAGGAGCTGCTGCCGGAGATGCGCCGCCTGGCGGAGGCGGCCGAGTCCCTCAGCGCTTCCGCTGAAAAGCTCCATCAGCGCAGCTGCTCATCCCTGCGGCTGGGAGCCTATTCCAGCATTGCCCGCCACTGGGTCCCCCAGATAATGGCCAACTACAGCAAGGTCTGTCCCGATACAAATATATCGGTCATAATGGACGGGCTGCTGGAGCTCTACAGCGCAGTTAAGAACGACGAGCTGGACTGCGTCATGACCAGCTATTACGAGCCCTTGGCCCAGGGGCTGGGCTGGATACCTCTGTGGGAGGATGAACTGGTGGCGGTACTGCCCGCCTCCTTCCCCCTGGAGGGGAACGTGATGCCGGTGGAGCTTTTTGACAACACCAGCTTCCTCATGCCCGCTCAGGGCTTCGACATGTACATACTGCCGATTTTCGCCGCCGCCTCCAGGAAAATAGAGCCGGACATAAGGACCACCAACCTTGACGATGAGTCCATAGTGTCCATGGTGGAGCACTCTCTCGGCGTCACCATCCTGTCCAGGCTGGTTGTTAAAGACATGCCCTATGCGGTACGCACGGTATCTCTCTCCCCCAGATATTACCGCTCCCTGGGCATTATCATCAGCGAGAAGCGCAGGCACGACAAGAATATCCGCAGGCTCATAAGCTGTTCCCAGGAAATGATATCCGGGAAGTACGGCAGCGCCATGGCCGCAGGCAAATGAAACTGCAGCAAAGCTGCCGGGCACAGTTAAATATGTATAAGCGAAAGGCCGGGCGGAACCGGCCTTTCAGTTTTTTCAGCTCCAGTTGCCGGTAACTCCGTCAGGTACGTCTGAACCCTCACGGTAGGAGGAGCCGCGCCTCTCCCGGTCAATTGAGCGGCTGTCATAGCCCGTGGTCACAGGGGGCTCTTTTTTCTGTTTTTTCTTTTCCTTCTTTGCCATAACTGTCTCCTTTTATATTCATATATTTATGCAGCCCGGCAGCTTTTATGCTCCAAAAAGCAAAAGCAGCAGGCCATATATAAAGCCGGATGAAATGCCGTAGACTATGACGGGCCCGGAGATTATGAACATCTTTGCGGCTACCCCTAAGATGAAACCTTCCGTTTTAAATTCCAGGGCGGGAGCCACCACAGAGTTTGCAAAGCCGGTGATAGGCACGAGGGTCCCTGCTCCGGCAAACTTTGCGATATCGTCATAAATACCCAGTCCCGTCAGCAGAGCGCCCAGGAAGATAAGGCTTATGGAGCAGCCTGCGCCTGCCGCCTCCCTGTCCAGGCCCAAGGCCGTCAGCCCCTGGGTTATACCCTGGCCCAGCAGGCAGATGCCGCCGCCTACCAGGAAAGCCCGCAGAATGTTCCTAGTCGATTTGGAGCGAGGCGAGTGCTTTTCGGCATATTCTTTATATTCTGCCTTGGTCATTTTCATTTTGTTCTGCCTCCTATCCCTGTTGATATCTTCTGCGCTTTTTCTCCGCTTATTCCCTGTATTTATATCTTTTATTAAAAATTCCCGGTTCAATGAAAAAAATCTTGACATTTGCCTTTCCATGATATAAAATACCCCATGCTGATAGAGAGCCGGACGATTGGCGCAGCTGGTAGCGCATCCGCTTGACGTGCGGGAGGTCACAAGTTCGAGTCTTGTATCGTCCACCACTACGTCGGAGCAAGCTTCATATTGCTTGCTCCGATTTTTCATGCCTTGCATTAAAAATCAGAGCTCGCTCATTCCGCTGCTCCTCCTTCTCCAAACCGAATCCACTTACGTTGGGCTTCGGTTTGGTTTTCCCTCAATCTCTTTCGCTAATCGCTTATAAAATAATATAGTGACTGTTCTCCCCAGTATATAGCTGCGGAGTTTTTTTTGTTTTCATAAAACCGGGCTCGAACTTGTGAAGTGGAAAAATTATGCTATAATAGATAAAACTGCCGGGGA
>CALWVZ010000018.1 GCA_944385125.1 uncultured Oscillospiraceae bacterium | reverse complement strand
CTGGGGGATGTGTGGACCGAGGCCAAAATGCCTGTGGTGGACAGCCTGGGGGAGGACTTCCTCAACTATGTCCAGACCGGAATGAAGGTCACCGTAGGGGAGGACGGCCTGGTCACCGTGGAGTGACGGAAGCTCCCGTGAGACGATAAAAAATCGTGCTGAGAATTTCCTCAGCACGATTTTTCTTTTTCGTTTTTATCCTTTCCCGCATTTTCTCAGGGCCGTCTCATGCATGGAGGCCATTACAGCCAATATCAGCAGCAGGTACAGGGGCAGCAGGGAGATGCTTATGTGGTTGGCAATAAGGCCGAAGAGGGGCGGCATCAGGCAGTTGCCCAGGTAGGCGCTGGCCATGAGCACCCCGATGACCGCCTGGGAGCGTTCCGCTCCGAAGCGCTCCGGGGTGGCGTGGATGATGCTGGGGTAGACGGGGGCGCAGCCCAGGCCGATGAGGCCAAGACCGATGAGGGCGGCCGTATCTCCTAAAGGCAGCAGCACGGCGGCTGTGCCCAGAAGGATGATGCCAAAACCCGCCCGGGTCAGCTGGGTGTCGGAGAATTTAAGGGTGAGCAAGCCGTTGAGACCCCGACCCAGGGCTATGCCCATAAAGAACAGCCCGGCAAAGGAGGCGGCCAGTTCCGGCGCCATGCCCCGGTGGAGCACCAGATAGGAGCCGGCCCACAGCCCCACGGTCTGCTCGGTGGCGCAGTAGCAGAAGAAGCTGAGGAGCATGGCCTTCACCCCGGGGATGCGGGAGACCTGCCGCAGGCTTAAAGGCTCGCAGCTTTCCGTTTCGGTATCGGATGCGCTCTTTTTCCACAGAGGCAGGCTCAGCAGCAGCACGGCGGTGAGGACTATCTGGATAAGGCCGATGAGCTGGTAGCCCCGGCTCCAGTGGCCCCCGGCGGTGAGCACTGCGCCCATTATGTAAGGCCCGGCGGAGGCGCCTATGCCCCACATGCAGTGGAGCCAGCTCATGTGGCGGCTGGCGTAGTGGAGGGCCACGTAGTTGTTTAGGCAGGCGTCCACGCTGCCGGCCCCCAGGCCGTAGGGTATGGCCCAGAGACAGAGCTGCCACAGGGAGGAGCAGGAGGAAAAGCCCATAAGGGCGGCGGCGGTCATGGCCACACTTATGGCCGTGACCTTCCCCGGCCCCAGCTTCAAATTCAGTCGCTCGCTGAGAAGACTGGATGCCACGGTGCCGGCGGAGATTATGATGAAGACCATGCCGGCGGCGGATACCGGGGCGGAAAGCTCCCCGTACATGCTGGGCCAGGCGGCCCCCAGCAGCCCGTCGGGCAGGCCCAGGCTTATGAAGGACAGGTATATAAGCGCCAGAAGCAGATGTACCATGACGGCACCTCCGAAAACATTCCTTTGAATGCCCACAATTATAAGGCCGGGAGGGGAAAAATGCAATAAAACAATAATAAAGCCGGGCATCTTGCTCTGCAAAATGCCCGGCGGCGTGGGAGAAAAGGTGTACAGCTCAGCTACCGGCCTTGGGGTCGGGCAGGGAATACTTGTGCATATAGCGCAGGTAATTCTGGCGGTAATCCTCGCTGGCGTTCCTGAACTCCCGCTGGGATTCGTGGAGGTGCATCTCGTAGTGGGACATGTCGATGATGCAGCCGGCAATGTTGGAGCAGTGGTCGCCGGTGCGCTCCAGGTTTGTGAGGATGTCCGACCAGATGAAGCCGGCAACGCTGGAGCACTCCCCCTGCTGGAGCCGGAGTATATGGCCGGTGCGCAGCTTTTCCTTCAGGTAATCTATCACCTGTTCCAGGGGCTCCACGGAGAGGGCCACCGACACGTCGTCCTTTTTAAAGGCCTCCAGGGTCATGTCCAATATCTCGCTGACGGCGGGGATGATAACGGACAGCTCTTCCCTGGCCCTGCCGGAGAACTGGATGTCTTTCTCCTGCATCTCCTCGGCGGACTCCACCAGGTTCACGGCATGATCGGAAATGCGCTCGAAGTCACCGATGACCTTCAGCAGCTTAGCCGCCTCTGCGCTGTCGCTCTCGCTTATCTGCAGGCTGCTGAGCTTCACCAGGTAGGAGGAGAGGATATCCTCATAATGGTCGCTCTTGCCCTCCTTGTCCCGGACCCCGGCGGCAAGCTGGGGGGTGTAGAACAGCAGGCAGGAGAGGGAGGCCTTCAAAGCGGTGACGGAGGTCTCCGCCATCTCGGAGGCCACTGCGTGGCAGCGCTCCAGGGCCATGGGGGGCGTGGCCAGGAGACGCTCGTCTATCTCGGTGAGCACCTCCGCCTCCGCCCCGTCGGGGATCAGGCGGTGGACAAGCCGTTCCAGCAGCCCCGTCATGGGCAGCAGCAGGATGGTGCAGAGGATGTTGAAGGCGGAGTGGGCCACGGCTATGCTCACCAGGGAGGCGCTCTCCCCCAGGATGGCGGGGGCGAATACGGCCTTGACTATGCAGAAGACCGTGAGCCACACGGCGGTGCCGATGACGTTGAAGGACAGATGTACCAGGGCGGCCCGGCGGGCGTTCTTGTTGGTGCCCACGGAGGAGATCATGGCGGTGACGCAGGTGCCGATGTTCTGGCCCATGATGATGGGGATTGTGGCTCCTATGGTGACCTGGCCGGTGGAGGACAGGGCCTGGAGTATACCCACGGAGGCGGAGCTGGACTGGATTATGGCGGTGAGCACTGCGCCGGCCAGCACGCCCAGGAAGGGATTGTGGAACATGAGGATGATCTGCTGAAACTCGGGCACGTCCCGCAGGCCGGACACGGCGGCGGACATGCTGTCCATGCCGTACATCAGCGTGGCAAAGCCCAGGAGGATGAGGCCGGTGTCCTGCCTCCGGGACTTTTTGCTGAACATGTAGAAGATTATACCTATAAGGGCCAGCACCGGGGTAAAGGAGCTGGGCTTTAAAAGGGAGACGAAGAGGTTGCCGCTGTCTATGCCTGCCAGGCTCAGTATCCAGGCGGTGACGGTGGTGCCGATGTTGGCGCCCATAATGACGTTAATGGCCTGTTTGAGGGTCATGAGCCCGGAGTTCACAAAGCCCACCACCATCACCGTGGTGGCGGAGGAGCTCTGGATTATGGCGGTGACGCCAAGGCCTGTGAGCAGCCCGGCCATCTTGTTGGTGGTGAGCTTGCCCAGGAGGCTACGCAGCTTGCCGCCGGCCCTGCGCTCCAGGGCCTGGCCCATGATATTCATGCCGAAAAGGAACAGGCAAAGTCCCCCGATAAGACTCAGTACGTCGAAAATATCCATGGTTTTCTCTCCCGTATCTTACATATTGAACCAAGCTATACTATAGCCAGCGGCCATAAAATCCAATATCAGTTCTGTGTAAAATCTATGTAAAAAACACCCGGGGCCCGGGCAGAGGAAAACGATTGCTTTATACCCGGTTTTGATATAATATGTAGATGCGCCTAAAATATGGGAAAGCGGGGAGAGAACCATGGCGGCTGAAAGGAAGACTGAGCTCCGAAACCAGGCGATATATTCCGTGTACCTGAGGAACCATACGCCGGAGGGCAGCTTCCGGGCCCTGGTGCCGGATTTGGACAGGATAAAGGCTTTGGGTACGGATATAATCTGGCTCATGCCCATCCATCCGCTGGGGGTCAAGGGCAGGAAGGGCAGCCTGGGCAGCCCCTATGCCAACCGGGACTACCGCAGCGTCAACCCGGAATACGGCTCTATGGAAGACTTCAAAGCCCTGGTGGGGGAGATACACCGCCGGGACATGAAGTGCATCATAGACGTGGTGTACAACCATACCTCGCCGGATTCCCTGCTCTATGAGCAGCACCCGGAGTGGTTTTATAAGCGGCCCGACGGCAGCCCCGGCAATCGGGTGGGGGACTGGACCGACGTCATCGACCTGGACTACGGTAACCGGGAGCTCTGGGACTACCAGATAGAGAGCCTGTGCTTCTGGGCCGGGATAGTGGACGGCTTTCGCTGCGACGTGGCCTCCTTCGTGCCGGTGGACTTTTGGCTGGAGGCCAGGGCGGCGGTGGAGAAGGTCCGCCCCGGCTGCATCTGGCTGGCGGAGAGCGTACACCTCAGCTTCGGCAGCTGGGCAAGGCGGGCGGGGCTGTACTGCGCCCGGGACACGGAGCTCTTTGCCGCCTTCGATATGGAATATGAATACGACATCCGGGAGAGCTTCGACCGCTATCTCCAGGGGAAGCTGCCGCTGAGCGCCTATACGGACATGCTGAATTTCCAGGAGGCCATGTACCCGGAAAACTACAATAAGCTGCGCTTTCTGGAAAACCACGACCAGCCCCGGATAGCCTCCCAGGCGGCGGATGAAAAGGACCTGATAAACCTAACCGCCATGCTGTATTTTCTCAAGGGGACCACGCTTATATATGCCGGGCAGGAGTTCTGCGACACCCATGTGCCCAGCCTCTTTGACAAGGACGTGTTCAGCAGGAACACCGGCCGGGACCTCAGCGGCCTACTCTCCCGGCTCCGGGAGATAAAGGGGAGCCTGGGCTGCCGGGACAGCTTTACCGCCTCCGCCGACGACGGATCGGATATCGCCCTGATGGAGCGCCAGAGCGCCGGCCGGCGCAGTCTGGGTGTCTTCAGCCTGAGGTCAAAAAGCGGGGATGTGGCCCTGGAACTGGCCGACGGGGAATATTTAAACCTTATCGACGGCAGCGCCGTAAAGGTAAAGGACGGCAGGCTTTTCTGCGAAGGCCGGCCCATCATCATCACAGTGGAAACATGACCGCCTGAGGTCTTGTTTATAGAGAACAGAGAAAGAAAAAAAGACAAAAGATTTTGGAGGAAAGACATATGGCAGAAAATCGGCGCCCGGAAAACATGGAGAGGATCACCACCCCTGAGCTGGCCCGGGCCTTTATTGACGAGCAGCTGGCAGCCCTGCGCCGCCAGATAGGGGACAAGAAGGTGCTGCTGGCCCTGTCCGGCGGAGTGGACTCCTCGGTGGTGGCCGCACTGCTCATCAAGGCGGTGGGCAAGCAGCTGACCTGCGTGCATGTGAACCACGGCCTTCTCCGCAAGGGGGAGCCGGAGCAGGTGGTAGAGGTGTTCCGCCACCAGATGGATGCGAACCTGGTGTATGTGGACGCGGTGGACCGCTTTTTGGACAAGCTGGCGGGAGTGGCCGAGCCGGAGAAGAAGCGGAAGATAATCGGCGCCGAGTTCATACGGGTGTTCGAGGAGGAGGCCCGGAAGCTGGATGGCATAGAGTTCCTGGCCCAGGGCACCATATATCCGGATATACTGGAAAGCGGTCCTGTGAAAGCCCACCACAATGTGGGCGGCCTGCCGGAGGATCTGAAGTTCGAGCTGGTGGAGCCGCTGAAATTCCTGTTTAAAGATGAAGTGAGAGTGGTGGGCTCCGCTCTGGGCCTGCCGGACAATATGGTGTACCGTCAGCCCTTCCCCGGCCCGGGACTGGGCGTGCGCTGCCTGGGGGCCATCACCCGGGACAGGCTGGAGGCGGTGCGCCAGTCCGACGCCATACTCCGGGAGGAGTTTGCAAAGAGCGGCCTTGCAGGCAAGGTGTGGCAGTACTTCACTGCGATCCCGGACATGAAGACCGTGGGCGTGAAGGAGGACCATCGGGTGGAGGAGTGGTTCGTCATCATCCGGGCGGTGAACACCCTGGACGCCATGACCGCCACCGTGGAGGAAGTGCCCTACTCCGTGCTCAATACCGTGACCAAGCGTATCGTCACCGAGGTCCCCGGCGTGTGCCGTGTGCTCTACGACCTGACCACAAAACCCACCGGCACCATAGAGTGGGAATGATTTCAGAGGCCTGAAAAAGCCTGGTCACTACCAATATAAAAGAGCCTTTTACGCTAATCTGCTGACTTCTTGCAAGCTGAACAGTCACCTTGCTGATATTGACGAACAGGCAGAGGAAATGTTTTCCCGGCTGGGCAGAACAACTGACGAAAAAAGAAAATGTAACGGAAAAGCTCAAAGCTGAAAATCAAATGCTGTGGGTGCAGAGGATGAACAGTATCCGAAATCGTGCAACGGAAGTTGTGAATGCAGATTTGATCTACGCATAAAATTATACCGAGTGTAGCTCTGAAAACGAGTTACACTCGGCATTTTTTTATTTGTTTATAAATCACGAAAAAGTAATTATAAGTTGATATATCATGATTTTAAGTATACAATTACAAATATCAGATAGTGGAGGTCTTTAAATGGCTGTTTGTTATGATAACCTTTGGAAACTCCTAATAGATAAAAAGCTTAAACGAACCGATTTGAAACAGTTGTGTGGCATCAGTAGTAATGTCTTAGTAAAACTCGGGAAAGATGAGCCGGTATCAATTGAGCCAATAGAAAAAATATGTTTGACACTAGAATGCCGCATTGAAGATATTATGGAAATCGTCTCAAACGATGCCTGCAATGAACAATAACTTGGGAGAAAATTATGGAGTACACAGCAATTAGAGAAAAGCGTTTAAAATATAATATAAGTCAAACAAAAATTGCCGAAGCCAGTGGCTTCAGCAAAGCAACAATTTCATCTTGGGAATTGGGAAAAGCAATCCCGTCATTAAAGGATATTAAAGTTGTTAGTAATGCATTATCTTCCTTGATTTGTGATATAGATAGTGGTTTGTGCGATGTGCGAAAAAAAAGGATCACAAAGTCTAATGCTGTAAAAAAAAGATTGCCTAAAGTAATAAAAAGTAGCGATGAATATCACAAATTACTTAAAGCTTGTCATCATCAAAATTGTGCCTATCGTGATATCTTAACAAATCTATATAAGAGAGCGATGGATACAAAGCCCCATAATGCCCCAAAAGCAATCGCTCTATTTTCGGGTTGTGGAGGTTTATCGTTAGGTTTTGCGGCAGCTGGGTTTGACTTAGTCGGTCACGTTGAAATTGAAGAATCAGCTAATAAAATATATGATTCTAATTTTGTCAATAGTAAGCTTCTTGGAACTGACATTTGTAATATAACAGATGAGCAAATTAAAGAATGGAAAAAAGAATTTGGAGATATTGATGTTGTTATTGGTGGTCCGCCTTGTCAAGGATTTAGTTTGGCAGGAAAACGTGACCCAGATGATATAAGAAATCAGTTATTCGAATACTATTCAAATATAGTTTCATTGGTTTATCCTAAAGCATTTATTTTTGAAAATGTAAGACTTCTGACATCAATGAAAACATCTGATGGCAAGCTGTTTATTGATTGTATTTTTGATTCATTTTCAAAAGCAGGATACCATTTAGTAAAAAAAGAAATTAATATGGCTGATTATGGCGTTCCTCAATCGAGAGAACGAGTGGTAATTGTTGGCGTGCGAAATGATATTGATAAAGATTTTGACTTTCCTATGGCAACTTATCAAACAGATACTGATGTGCCAAGTCTTTTTAATTTTCAAAAGCAAATTTCTTTTAGAGAAGCAACGGTCGATTTGGACTTCTTGGAATCTGGAGAATTGTCTACGGACCCTCTTCATTGGAGCATCATTCATCCCGAACACGTTATCCGCTGGTTGAAAGACGTACCAGAAGGCTGTAGCGCACACGATAATGAAAACCCAGATTTAAGACCGCCAAGCGGATTTAATACTACTTATAAGCGTATAAAATGGGATGAACCGTGTTCTACCATTACTACAAACTTTAGTATGATTTCGGGTTGTCGGAATGTACACCCTACTGCCACTCGTTCTCTTACGATACGAGAGGCAGCAAGGGCGCAATCATTCCCTGATGAGTTTGCATTTATAGGTAAATGGGGAGATATTAGAAAGGCTATCGGTAATGCAGTGCCCCCAATTTTTGCCGAAATAATTGCAGAAAGCATTAAACGTCAAGTTCTGTCAAAGTAGTCTTTCAAAATATAGAAATATCCTGACTTCAAATTAAACTGCAACTGAGTTGGATGTTGCTTTTGACCGCCTCGTTGGAACTGGATGAACCCAAATCTTGGTGCAAGATGTGGATTCTTGTCGTTTTTATATGTACCTTTATGGATAAAGTATTTCGACAAAATAAATCCAGAATGCATTTTTGACAGAGTAATTATTTCGTTCATTGAGAATACAGCAGTTTCGCAATCTTCGAAGTTGGTGTATTTTACTGTTTGATGTAAAAGGTATTCGGGAGGGAATGGGTCATCTTTATAAGCTTTCTGAAATAATAAGAGAGAAATTCTATCTTGATTTGTAGAAATAATATCTCTCCAAGTATTTTGGGACTCTTGAGATGTTTCCTCCCAATAATATCTATTGGGGTCGGAAATTCGTGTTTTTAGTTCATCTTCACTCATACGGTCGATTGGTCTATATCCGACATCGCCGCAAAACATTGAAAGTCCCGTAGTTGCTACTTCGTTTACGCTAATTCCGTTGTCGATTAGTAGCTGGCAAAACGCTTTCGCTGTAGTAAAAAACATTTGGTCGTTTGTCGGATTCTTTTTGTTGCAGGTTTTGACAGAAATTCCGATTGTTTCGGTTTTATTTTGAGCTTTAATTTTGATCAAGACATCTGATTTGCTTTTAGTTATGGGATTACCGTCGTCATCAGTAATAGCATCGCCTAATCCAGATGTAGCAAGACCGCCAAGCCAAGAAGCCTGGACTGACTCGATCACAATATTTCTGTTGTTCGAAATGTATTGAAGCAAATTATATGCGGGGTTTCCTTGTAATAAATGAGATTCGTTGTGAGTAGGAGAGAAAACGGTTCCGTTCAATTTATTTATCTCAGCGGTCAGTAGCCATTCAAATCTATGGCCCTTATTTCTCCCGGCTGTACCAGCTTCGATTTGTTTACCGTGGGCTTTACTTGTAGGTATTTGTGCCATATATATGACCATTCCTTTCCGCTGCGCTGCAAGGCACCAAAGGGGATGAAACCCAGGAGCCTCTAACACAGCAAAACGTAATTTGTTAGAATATGCTTGAGGAGGCAGGCACACTACACAGCACGTGAAGGTGAGTAGGCCCAGCCATGTGCCGGACTGAATGTATATGTGTGCCGGACGCTCTTTCAAGCACCAATGAGTAGGGCTTTGAACCCTGTAACCTTATCTTTGGAGAGACGGACTACTTCAATCTTTCAGTGAGCGTCCAGTCAATGTCTGTTCTCCTCAAATACTGTTTTGAAGGGACGTGTTATGCTTAAAATCGTTTACAGTGTCTGCTGTGGAATGGACGTTCACAAGTCCTTTGTTGTTGCCTGTATCGCTTCTACGAATGAGCAGGGAGTGACAACTTACAAAAGCAAACGGTTCTCCACCTTCACCGGAGATTTACGCCGCTGTGCTGCCTGGCTGGCTGAAAACAACTGCAAGGATGTGTGCATGGAATCCACCGGAAAGTATTGGATTCCCATTTACAACATTCTGGAGCCCACCTGCAATATTGTTCTTGCCCACCCCAAGTATGTGAAAGCCATTCGGGGGAAAAAGACAGACAAGCGAGATGCCAAGTGGATCGCAGACATCTTCAAGCACGACCTTGTCGCCGGGAGTTTTATCCCTCCTGCGGATATTCGCCAACTACGGGATTTGGTACGTTACTGCTGGAAACTCACCAACTTTACTACCGGCGAGAAAAACCGGGCGCAAAACTGTCTGACGGTCTCCAATTTCAAACTGGACGATGTGTTCTCGGATGTGTTCGGCAAGGCAGCCTCCGCAATCACTGCCCGTATTCTGGAAAATCCAATGGAGAAAATTACGGATGTTTCTGGCTTCCGAACCAAGCACATGAAAGCGACTGACGAGGAAATCCTCGCTGCTGTGGACGGGGTGATGTGTGAAGAACAGGCTGAAAAGCTCCGCATCATCCGTTCCCACATGGACAGCCTTGAATTATGCAAGCTCAATCTGGAATCGTTGATTCTGACAACTGCTGAGAAATACCTTCCCCAACTTTACCTTGTTATGACGGCGCCGGGTATCCAATCCTTTGCCGCTGTTGGCATCATTTCTGAGATCGGAGTGGATATGTCCGTGTTCCCCACCTCGAAGCATCTCTGCTCTTGGGCTGGTCTTACGCCACAGAACAACGAAAGTGCTGGAAAGAAGAAAACCACCAGAATCAGCCGGGCCGGTGCTTACATCAAGCCACTGCTTGTTCAGTGTGCCCTCTGTGCCATTCGTACCAAGCAGTTCCCGGAAGTCCGTAATCGCTACCTGGCTCTCAAAAAGCGCCGAGGGCACAAGAAAGCCATTATTGCCATTGCCAGAATGCTCCTTACGGCTATCTACAATATGCTCAAGAAGAACGAACCGTACAACCCTGAACTCTACCGAAAGGGCGACCGGCCACCTGCACACCGTGAGGTTTCTGTGGAAGAAGCCGTCTTCATCCTACAACGGCAAGGGTACTTAGTGACTGCTCCACCAGCATCTTAGACTTCAAGCATTTCTTGTTTTTTAGCTCGCTTTTAGGGAGCTTGATTTTGTGCGCCCTTTTTTGGAATGGTACTTAAATTACAATGTTTCAACCTTATTCTCCTTTTCGATAATTAAGGGATAAACAGTTTATATGTCTCAATTTCAAGAGCATCAGCGATGCGTTGAATGTTCTCTAAGGAGATACTTCTGCGATAACATTCGATCGCACTGATATATGTGCGGTGCATACCACATTTATCGGCAAATGCTTCTTGGGATATGCCCATTGCAGTGCGATATTTTTTTAAATTGTCTCCAAAGACTTTTATAATATCCATAGTTGCAATCCTCCTAATTTTATATCATAATGAAAATGAATACTATAAGTCTACATACAATAAGTATCTGCTGAAGGAGAGTAGCGTTGAATAAAGTGCAGCAAGCCGCATTCGATTTAATAAGAGAAGATGCAAGATTTTTATATGCGCTAACCGATATTATGCGTAATGCAAAAAACATTGATAGTAACTATATTTGTATGAGTCTTCCATACATAGGATTGTTTGCAGATGGGGCAGAACAATGGTGTAAAAAAATTGGATTAAATGCGCCTGCATTTAATCCAACAGAAAAAATATATTATGCGCAACTTCGTCAAAGCCACAAGTTGTTTGAAAAATCTTATGTCGAATATAGAGAGGTATTGTTAGGTAAACTTACAGAAAGTGATGATTATTTTTATAGCATAAGAAGACTCCGCGAGAAAATATTGGGATACTATAATGTAGGAACGGATCTGTGTTGTGGGGAATATTGCGGCAACACTGTACTTTGTTCGATGTATATTCCCATAAAGACTTTGGGTAACGATGGTGCTGGTCCTTGGATTAAGAGCATTAGTATTATCGTTGGAAAATTGGCTGCATATTTGGGTTGTGCCGATTTGCCAGTTTACAAATATAATGACAGTCTTACGGTGAGCTACAAGGACTATCACTTGTATAAGAAGTCTCCTTTAAAAATGAATAATGGCACAGGATTCCTTTTGTTTTCAATACTTTGCAGCATTAACTATGTTATTGAGTTTATTGAAAATTATTTTATAGAGGAAATACCGCAGAAATTCAAGTATGCGTATCTACAGTATTATTATCTTTGCGATTTTTTAAATGATTTGAACAGTAATTTGGGCACGAAGTATAGGTTAGATGATTGTTTGTATAATCGACAATTTAGAAATTGCATTGCTCACTATGGCCTTGGACAGTACATTGATGAAAGTGAGCTAGATGAAGCGGATGTTCTAAAAGGTTTGACTATGAAGGCATTTAAAAAGGATTATATAACAACAAAAAAGGAACTATACTCTATTTTAAAAAGTCTTGTTGAGCAAATCAAGGCAGATATACTTGGTTAGCAAAATATTAATTTTATCGCACCTGATAAGATATTGATAAATTCTCGTCGTACAGGCAGTATAATATGGATTATCAGGATAATACGAAAACTACATCACATGAATTATAAACAAAAAGCGTTAAGTTGCGGCTTTCGGCAACGAGTGGGAATAAGTGCCAAAAGCTTGCAAAAGCGCCCTGCTGAACGACAAATTCGGCAGGGCGGTAAAAAGTAAACTTGGCTAATATTATTACGTTAAAGCAAGTGCGAAGATACTCCGAACGGTATCTTCGCACTTTTGGATGTCTATACAATCGTAAGGCTTTTAGGTGCAACCCCCCGCCTTGTGAGGTGTATTATCCTGTTTCCCGATCATTCGCAAAATATTTGCAGCAGCTTTTCTCCGTTTTCCCACCATTGGCCAACAAAGAGCACAGAGGCCTCCTGTCCCTCATAAGGAACGAGCTCATTTGTACCGGCATCGTAAAAGAATTCCACGTCGGCCATGGAGCAGGTCTCTCCGTTGAATGTAATGCTGTTTTCGGTATTTTCCAGGATACATGAACCAATGCAGTCCTCACATACGATGTTCAGTGTGTTAGGACTGATAAATTTAGGCATAGGATAGTCCATGCTTGCTTCTTTGACGGTGTTTTTGAACACGCAATTACCCTTTACGCTCGTCCCATCAGGAAGAATCACTCTGGTAAACTGTTCTGCGGTATTGATAATATCACCGTTAAATTCGCAGTTGTCAAAAGTGATAATTCCAAAATCCCCGCTGATCGTTACATCCTCATCAAATATGAGGTTTTCAACAATCCGCTCTTCCTCCGCAGCCAGCTCAAATGTAAACTCCGTAGCTTTGCTTCTCCCGTTTTCATCGCCCGTTTCGGGAGCCTGCTCCTGCTGCTGATTGCCCGAATCGCTGCCTGTCTGGGGCTGAGTGTCTCCGCTGCCGCAGGCAGTCAGCGGCATCAGCATAACCAAAATAAGACATAGTGCTAAAAGCCTTTTCATTCTCTTTCCCTCCCGAATAAAAATGTGTGTGCAACCGAAGCTGCACACGCCGAAAAACGCAAGCACCGATTGCCGCAAAACAAAACCTGAAAAGGAAGAAAACCTTATGCCACCCAAGCGGGATCACATTTTTACCGCAATTCATCTTGGGTGACAATATAAAAGGGTATTACTTCTCCCTTAGCTAAAATCGAACCAACTTTAACATTCAGCTTTGCTTGAAAAAATTTTACCACATCCTTTTCTAAAATAATAGATATTTTTAGAAATTATCTTCACCATTAAATGCAGGAATCCCGGCCGGGGCGGCCAACTTTATGTGCGCCATTGACCGCCCCGCCCCATCTTGCTCTGCGGTAATCAAGGCAGGCCCCAGGAGTGCTTGACCGCCCCGGCAGTTTCATGAGAGGAGCGAAAGAAAAACGCAAAACCGGCAGCACGGCCGGGATTTGCCCTGTTGCAGCAATAGCGACAGGGCAAATTTTGCTGCATTTATTGCAAATAAGAAACCATGATGATATACTATTACATTATATGTCAAATGTGCACCTTGCTGGAGGCCTTGAGATGGGAGCAGGAAAGAAGATAAAAATATTGGTAGGTATCCTGGGCGTGGCGCTGCTGGCCTTTTTGTGCCTTTCCGGCCCGGTGCGTGAGGGAGACGCTTCCGTTCGCCCCCTCTTCGGTGAGGTGAAGGTACAGCTTTCATCAGGGCGTTACCCACAGGACAGCAAAATGCTCACCGCCGTTCTGGAAGCCGGGGAGACAGAATACCTATATCTTTTTGACCGGCTGGAGGCCGCCGATTTCAGCGGCAGCAGCTGCTATGAAGAGATAGCTGCCTGGGCCCGGGACAACCCCCAGGTGACGGTGAAATATACGGTGGACCTGCCCGACGGCAGCCGCTATGACAGCAGCACCACCGCAGTGGACCTGTCCGGCCTGCCGGCAGGCATGGCCCAGGCGGCGGCCGGGGCCCTGAAGTGTCTGCCGAATCTCCAGACCGTGAGCCTGGGCAACGTGGGAGGCGACGGTTCAGGCCTTAGCCTGGAGGACGTGGTCACCCTGCGCATAGCCCTTCCGGAGGTGGGCTTCGACTTTACCCTGGATCTGTTGGGTCAGAGCGTGGAGCCGGACACCCGCAGCGTGGACCTCAGCGGCCTGGAATCGGAGTCGGAGCAGCTGATGCAGGCGGCCGCCGTGCTGGCCTGCCTGACGGAGCTGGAAGATGTGAAGCTGGGCAGCCAGAGCGAAAGCGGACTCAGCTGGGACGATATAAATATGTTGGCCAAGGCCTGTCCCGATGCGGTGCTGGATTTCAGCTTCAGTCTCTACGGCCAGGAGCTGAACCTGAACGCAGAGAGCCTGGATTTCAACCATACCCAGATATCCGACGAAGGGGAAGAGATACGCAAGATACTGCCCCTTATGAGGAACTGTACATATTTGGACATGGACTACTGCGGGGTCTCCAATGAAGCCATGGCCGCCATCCGGGACGAGAACCCCGGTGTGGAAGTGGTGTGGCGCATCTGGTTCGGAGAGAACTACAGCGTCCGCACGGATACTGAGAAGATACTGGCCTCCAAGCCCACGGTGGGCGGTATGATATACGACGGCTCGGTGCTGCAGTACTGCACCAAGCTGAAGTATCTGGACCTGGGCCATAACGACGATCTCAGCGACCTGTCCTTTGTGGCCTCCATGCCGGAGCTGGAGGTGCTGATAATCGCCATGACCAACATCAGCGACCTGAGCCCCCTGGCCAACTGCCCAAAGATGGAATACCTGGAGATACAGGAGACCCAGATAAGCGACCTGAGCCCCCTGGCGGGCCTGAGCAACCTGGCCCATCTGAACATTTGCAATCAGGAAAACATCACCGACGCCTCGCCTCTCTACGGCCTGACCAAGCTGGAGCGCCTGTGGATAGGCTGCAACACTCCCATCCCGGAGGAGCAGGTGGCGGAACTGAAGGAGTCCCTGCCTGACTGCGATATAAATACAACCACCAACGACCCCCACGGCGAAGCCTGGAGATATTCCGCCTATGACCCCAACGAGCCGAAGTACTATTGGGTGCCCCGGCACGAGCTGCTGAGAGAGCAGCTGGGCTATAACTACCAGGAGTACAGCTTCTACTGGCTGGACCCCAAGTGCGGCGATCCGGCTCCTGCGGAGTATGCGGGGATGTTCGGCAAGGAAGTTTACGGCCTGTAGCCAGCGGCGGCGGAGCTTTCCACAGAGAAGCGCCAAAGATATAGGAGGAAGCCCTTATTTGAGACGAGGTAGAAAAATGCATAAGAGACAGTTTATCGTAATTCTGGCCGCTGCTCTGGCCACAATACTGGTGATGGCCGGCTGTCAGAGACTGGCCGGCGGAGCTGTTTCCACGCCTGTAAAGTTCGAAGCAGGTACGGTGGAACAGGACGCTCTCAGCGTGACCATGGTCATCACCGCCGACGAGATTTCCAAGCTGGACGAGATGGAGGGCCTGGTGGCCGCCGACCTGCGGGGCAGCGACTGTTATAAGGAGATATACGCCTGGGCCCAGGCTCACCCGGAGGTCTCGGTGCGATACACGGTGCCCCTGCCCAACGGCAGCACAGTCACCAACGACATAGCGGCCCTGAACATGACGGAGCTGAAGCATGAGGACGTGGAGGCCCTTATAGAGGCTGCGTCCTGCCTGCCGAATCTCAGCAGCATAGAGCTGGGCAAGACCCGGGACGGCTTTGGCTGGGAGGATGTGGCGGAGATACGCAGCGCTTTCCCGGAGCTTAAGCTGAACTACTATGGGGACCTGTACGGGGTGGAAGTATCCCTGAACGTGACGGAGCTTGATTTGAAGTATATCCCTGTTGAGGACGGCGGCGCCGCAGTAAAGGCGGCTCTCCGCTGCCTGACGGAGCTGGAATACCTGGATATGGACAGCTGCGGATTGAGCAACGAAGAGATGGCCTCCATAAGGGACGAGTTCCCGGATGTGGAGGTAGTCTGGCGCATCTGGTTTGGGGACTGCTACAGCGTCCGCACCGATACAGAGCGCATCCTGGCTTCCAAGCCTTCGGTGGGAGGCATGCTCACGCCGGACAATACCCAGGCCCTGAAATACTGCACCAAGGTGAAATACCTGGATGTAGGTCACAATGAATATCTCACCGATGTATCCTTCCTGGCCAGCATGCCCGAGCTGGAGGTGTGCATCCTGGCTATGGACTGGTTCAGCGACCTCAGCCCCATATCCGGCTGCACCAAGATGGAGTATCTGGAGATACAGACCAGCTATGTCACCGACATAAGCCCCCTGGCCAATCTCACCAACCTGGAGCACCTGAACATCTGCAACCTCACCAATGCCGAGCTGCTGGACCTGAGCCCCCTCTACGGCCTGACCAAGCTGGAGCGGCTGTGGATAGGCGGCTGGACCCGCATAGATCGGACCCAGGCGGAAGAACTCCGGGAGCTGCTGCCTGACTGCGATATCAACACCTCCGCCGGCGACCCCACCGAGGGCCGCTGGAGATATGTGGACCTGAACCTGGACACCTGGCAGTATGTGCTGCACCCCAGGTACACAGAGCTGCGCAAGCAGTTCGGCGGCTATGCCGACAGCGCCTATTCCTTCTCCTGGAACGACCCCCTCTACCCAAGCTGGATGGAGTGAGCCCGGGAATTTGAGCCTAAATTTTGAGAAAAGAGAGAAAACATGGACAATCAAAAGATACTTATACTGGACTTCGGCGGCCAGTACAACCAGCTTATAGCCCGCCGGGTAAGGGAATGCAATGTCTACTGTGAGGTAAAGCCCCATGACATGAGCCTGGAGGAGATAAAGGCCTTTGACCCCATAGGCATCATCTTCACCGGCGGCCCCAACAGCGTGTATGCGGAGAGCTCTCCCCACCCTGCCAAGGGCATATATGAGCTGGGGGTGCCCATCCTGGGCATATGCTATGGCTGCCAGCTGCTGAGCCACGAGCTGGGCGGCCTGGTCACCGCAGCCCAGGACGATTCCGCCCGGGAGTACGGCAAGACCTCCACCTGGTTTGATACCTCCTGCACCCTTTTCAGGGACCTGCCCCAGGAGAGCATAACATGGATGAGCCATGGGGACTATATGGCCAAGGTGCCCCAGGGCTTCAGGCTGGTGGCCCATTCCAAGGCCTGCCCCACCGTGGGCATCTGCGATGAGAAGCGCCGCTTCTACGGAGTGCAGTTCCACCCGGAGGTGAACCACACCCAGTACGGCAGCCAGATGCTGCGCAACTTCCTGTACAATATCTGCCATGCCCGGGGAGACTGGACCATGGCCGACTATAAGCGCCGGGCCATTGAGAGCATCCGCTCCAAGGTGGGCGGCGGCAAGGTGCTGCTGGCCCTCTCCGGGGGAGTGGACTCCTCCGTGGCAGCGGCTCTGCTGGCGGAGGCGGTGGGCAGCCAGCTCACCTGCGTGTTCGTGGACCACGGCCTGATGCGCAAGGACGAGGGGGACGAGGTGGAGCAGGCCTTCTCCCGCTGGGATATAAACTTTGTCCGCTGCAGCGAGGAACAGCGCTTCCTGAAGGCTCTGGCGGGGGTCACCGAACCGGAGCAGAAGCGGAAGATAATCGGGGAGGAGTTCATCCGGGTCTTTGAGCAGGAGGGCAAGAAGATAGGCTCTGTGGACTACCTGGTCCAGGGCACCATATACCCCGACGTCATCGAGTCCGGCAAGGGCGAGGCGGCGGTGATAAAGAGCCACCACAATGTGGGCGGCCTGCCGGACTTCGTGGACTTCAAGGAGATAATCGAGCCTCTGCGCATGCTCTTCAAGGACGAGGTGCGCCAGCTGGGCCGGGAGCTGGGCCTGCCGGAGTATCTGGTGATGCGCCAGCCCTTCCCGGGCCCCGGTCTGGGAATACGCATTATAGGCGAGATAACAAAGGAAAAGCTGGACATGCTGCGGGACGCCGACTTCATCTTCCGCCAGGAGATAGCCCGGGCGGGCCTGGAGCCCATGCTCAGCCAGTACTTTGCCGCTCTCACCAATATGCGCTCCGTAGGGGTCATGGGGGACGGCCGCAGCTACGACTATGCCATAGCCCTGCGGGCGGTGGAGACCTCGGACTTCATGACCGCTGACTGGGCCCGCATCCCCTACGAGGTGCTGGACCGCATCTCCGTGCGCATAGTAAACGAGGTGCGGGGCGTAAACCGGGTCCTCTATGACGTGACCTCCAAGCCCCCCGCCACCATAGAATTCGAATAGTAAACATGATATAAGCAAAGGCCCGGCTGATGAAAATCAGTCGGGCCTTTGCTTGCAGTGATTTTATAGATTTTTGCCGCTGCGCAGGGACAGGGAAGACACCGGGCTCAGCCCTCGCCGGAGGCTCCCATGTTCTCCACATGCTCCCGGATGGCCCTGAAGCTCTCGTCGCTGATGACGTGCTCTATGCGGCATGCGTCCTCTACGGCGGTCTTGGCATCCACACCAAGACGTTCCAGAAGGCCGGAGAGCACGGTGTGGCGGGTGTATATCTTCTCCGCCACCTCCAGGCCGGAGGGAGTGAGGTGCAGGGAGCCGTCCTTGTCTGCGGTTACGTAGCCGCCGCTTTTCAGGGCGCTCATGGCCCGGCTGACGCTGGGCTTGGAGTAGCCCAGGTATTCCCCCACGTCGATGGAGCGGACGCAGGGGCTTTTCAGAGAGAGAACATAGATGCTCTCCAGATACATTTCCCCGGACTCATACAGATTCATGGAAACAGTCCTCCCTGAAAGACAGTGGATTTAAAAGGAGCCCGCCCGGGGAGGCGAGCTTCCTTTATATGGCTTTATGGACTCTGCGGCTCAGATGACCCGCACTCTCAGCACATGCTCCATGGAGCGGATGCTGTCGGCAGTTGCCTGGTCTATGGGGCTGCCCAGGTCAACCATGGTGTAGGCATAGCCGTCCCGGGGCTTGTTTATCATGTGCTCTACGTTCACGTCGGCTCCCAGGCGGTCCAGGATGCGGTTTATCATCTTGGGCACGTTGTGGTGGATGACGCACAGGCGGCACACTCCCATGCGGGACAGGGACACGTCGGGCAGGTTCACGGAGTTCTTGATGTTGCCGTTGGCCAGGTAGTCATAGAGCTCCCGGGCGGCCATCACGGCGCAGCGGTCTTCGCTCTCGGGAGTGCAGGCGCCCAGATGGGGCATGGCGATGACGTTGGGGGCCTTGAGGATGACCTTGTTGGGGAAGTCGGTGACGTACTTGCCCACCTTGCCGGACTTGAGCGCTTCGGTCATGGCCTCGTCGTCCACCACCTCGGCCCGGCTCTCGTTGATTATCCTGACGCCCTGGCGCATTTTCTGGAAGGCCTCGGCGTTGAGGAGGTGGTGGGTGCTCTCGGTATAGGGGACGTTGAGGCTGATATAATCGCTGTTGGCAAAAATGTCGTCTATAGTGTCGGAGTGTATCACATCTCTGGACAGGCGCCAGGCGGCGTTAACGGACATGAAGGGGTCGAAGCCGTATACCACCATGCCCAGGTCCAGAGCGGCGTTGGCCACCATGGAGCCGGTGGCGCCCAGGCCGATGACGCCCAGGGACTTGCCCAGCAGCTCGGGGCCGGCGAAGTTGGACTTGCCCTTTTCCACCAGACCGGGGATCTCGTCGCCCCTGTCGGCGATGGACTTGACCCAGTCTATGCTGCCCAGCACGTCCCGGGAGGCCATGACCATGGTGCAGATGACCTGCTCCTTCACGGCCTCGGCGTTGGCGCCGGGGCTGTTGAACACCACTATGCCCTTCTCGGTGCAGTCCTCAACGGGGATGTTGTTGGTGCCGGCCCCGGCTCTGCCTATGGCCAGCAGTTCCTGGGGGAACACGGCGGAGTGCAGGTCGGCGCTGCGGATGAGATAGGCCTGGGCCTCTTCCACATCAGGCCCCACGGCGCAGCCCTTCTGCTCCAGGACCTCTATGCCGGAGGCGGAAATGGCGTTCATGGTACGTATATTAAACATGGCTAAGTTCAAACTCCTTCATGTAATTTACCAGCCTCTGCACACCTTCCGGGGGCATGGCGTTGTAGATGGAGGCTCTCATGCCTCCGGCCACCTTATGGCCTTTGAGATTCAACAGGCCGATGGCTGCGCCGCCTTTTATGAATTCGGCATCCAGCTCAGCATCCCCCGTGGAGAAAGTGACGTTCATGAAGCTGCGGGAGCCGGGAAGGGCGTGGGCCTTAAAGACACGGCTGTTGTCCAGAAAATCATAGAGGAGGGAAGCCCTCTCCCGGCGCAGGGCGTCCATGGCCTTGACGCCGCCCTGCTCTCTTATCCAGTCCAGAGTCAGCCCCAGCATGTATATGCACCAGCAGGGGGGAGTGTTCAGCATGGAGTCGTGCTCGGAGAGCACCTTGTAGCTCATCACCTGGGGGGTGAAGGGCAGCTCCCGGCCCAGCAGGGCCTTGTCCACTATCACCACGGTGAGGCCGGCGGGGGCCATGTTCTTCTGGGCTCCGGCGTAGATAAGGCCGAAGCGGGACACGTCCACCGGGTAGGACAGGATGTCCGAAGACATGTCGCACACCAGGGGGGCGGAGGTCTCCGGCACATACTGCCACTCGGTGCCATAGACGGTGTTGTTGCCGCAGTAATAGAAGTATTTGGCTCCCTCGGTGAATTTCAGTTCCTCCTGGCCGGGGATGCGGTCAAAGCCGGTGGCGGAGCTGTCGCCGGCGATGTTCACCCTGCCGTATTTTTCTGCCTCCACGGCGGCCTTCTTTGAGAAATTGCCGGTGACGGCATAGTCGGCGCAGCCGTCCTCTATGAGGTTCATGGGAATGGCGGCAAACTGCAAGGTAGCGCCGCCCTGGAGAAAGAGGATATCGTGGGTATCGGGGACGCCCATCAGCTCCTTGAGACTGAGCTTGGTGCTGTCGAATATATCCTGAAAGAGCTTGCTTCTGTGGCTCATTTCCATCACGGATATGCCGCTGCCCTTGTAATCCGGCAGCTGCTGCCGGGCGGATTCCAGGGCGGGCAGGGGCATCACTGAAGGCCCCGCCGAAAAGTTAAAAATGTTCTCTCTGGCCACAATGTCATCTCCCGTTGGTTTGTTAATTCCAAGATATAATACTCTATAGCCGCAGTTTCGTCAATCGTCCAAGTGCCCAAAAAGCTGTTCTCCCCGGACTTCCGAGACCAAAACCTGCCTGATCTGCCCCCGGAGTTCCTCCCCGGGAGCGGACACCAGCACATAGCTGTCGCCGTGGCCGGTCCAGAGCCCCTGCTCCCGGGTCTCAAAGAGCACGCTGAGGCGGCTGCCAATGCAGGAGCGGAGAAAGTCCTGGTGCATCTGTTCGGCGATCTCCTGGGCCTCGTGGGCCCGGCGGGCCTTCACGGCGTTTTCCAGCTGCCCGGGCAGGGAGTCCGCCGGAGTGCCGGGACGGCGGGAGTAGGGGAAGATGTGCATGCTTTCAAAGGCGCATTTTTTTATGAATTCCAGAGTCTCCCGGTGGTCTTCCTCCGTCTCTCCGGGGAAGCCCACTATAAGGTCGCAGGTGAGGGCGCAGCCGGGGAAGTATTCCCTCAGCAGCTCCACCGCCCGGTAGAAGCCGGCGGTGCCGTACTTGCGGTTCATGGCCTTCAGGGTCCTGTCGCAGCCGGACTGGAGGGACAGGTGGAAGTGGCGGCAGAGCCGGCCCGTGGCGGCCAGACGGCGGCAGAAGTCCTCGGTTATTACCGTGGGCTCCAGGGAGCCCAGGCGTATGCGCATCTCCCCGGCGGCCTCCGCCACGGCGCAGACCACATCTGCAAGACCGGGGCGCCCCGGCAGGTCCAGCCCGTAGGAGGCCACCTCTATGCCGGTGAGCACCAGCTCCCGATAGCCCAGTCCGGCCAGACGCCGGGTCTCCTCCGCCGCCTCTGGTATAGGCAGGCTGCGGAGCCTGCCCCGGGTGTAGGGTATGATGCAGTAGGAGCAGAAGTTGACGCAGCCGTCCTGGATCTTCAGCATGGCCCTGGTGCGGCCGGACACCGCCCCGGAGGGCAGGCGTTCAAAGTCCCGGCGCTGGAAGGGCTTGTCCACCCAGCGGCAGCCCCGGCCCTCTTCCACGGCCTTTTCCACCGCTTCCACCAGCTTTTTCCGTTCTGCGGCGCCGAAGATGACCTGGGCCCCCAGGGCGGCCACCTCTTCCTGGCTTATCTGGGAATAGCAGCCGCAGACGGCCAGCACGGCTCCCGGGTTTGCCTCCTTCAGACGGCGTATGGTCTGGCGGGATTTGCGGCCGCTCTCAGCGGTGACGGCGCAGGTGTTTACTATCACGGCGTCGGCCTGTTCACCCTGGGCGGCGGCGCTGTGGCCGTGCTGCTTCAGCAGGGTCTCCATGGCCTGGGTCTCATACTGGTTGACCTTGCAGCCCAGAGTGGATATAATATACTTCATGATTGTCTCCTATAGAAAAAGGATGGAGTGTGTAGAAATGGAACACTATCTGGATAATTCAGCCACCACCAAGGTCTGCCCGGAGGCGGCGGAGGCGGCTTTGAAAGCCATGACGGAAAATTACGGCAACCCCAGCTCCACCCACACCAAGGGGCGGAAGGCCAAGCGCCTGCTGGACGGGAGCCGCAAGCAGGCAGCCTCTGCCCTGGGCTGCACTCCCCAGGAGCTGGTGTTCACCTCCTGCGGCAGCGAGAGCGACAACTGGGCTATCCTGAACGCTGCGGAGCTGATGCGCCGCCGGGGAAAGCATGTGATAAGCTCCATGGTGGAGCACGACGCAGTGCTCAAGTCCCTGGAGGAGCTGGAGCGCCGGGGCTTTGAGGTGACCCGGCTGCGGCCGGACAGCGCCGGGGGCATATCGGTGCAGTCGGTGCTGGAGGCCCTGAGGGAGGACACGGTGCTGGTGTCGCTGATGCTGGTGAACAACGAGACCGGGGCGGTGACAGACATTGCCTCCATAGCCAGAGCCATTAAAAAAGCGGCTCCCCAGGTCCTGCTCCACACCGACGCAGTGCAGGCCTTCATGAAGCTGCCCTTTACGGCCAAGTCCCTGGGGGCGGACATGATAAGCGTCAGCGGCCACAAGATCCACGCTCCCAAAGGCATAGGGGCATTATACATCAGAAACGGCCTGAAGCTCAAGCCCTTTATTTTAGGGGGCTCCCAGGAGTCCGGCCGCCGGGCTGGAACCGAGGCCATGCCCCAGATAGCCGCCTTCGGCGCCGCCTGCGCCGCAGCAAAGGCGGGCTTTAAGGAGAACAGGGAGCGCATGGGCTCTCTCCGCAGCCTGGCCATAGAGGAGCTGCAAAGGGAGATCCCGGAGCTGGTGGTGATAGGCGGGGGAGCCCCCCATATCCTCAGCATATCCCTGCCCGGCTGGCGCAGCGAGGTGCTGATGAACTTCCTGGAGGAGCGGGAGATATACGTATCAAAAAGCTCCGCCTGCAAGAAGGGCGGGCGGAGCCATGTGCTGGAGGCCATGGGCCTGGAGCCGAAAATCATTGACGGGGCCATACGTATCGGCCTCTCCCGCTTCAACACGGAGGAGGACATATACGCTCTGGCGGAGGGCCTGAGAGCAGCCAGAGAGAGGCTGGCTCACGCCTGATCTTCCCGGTCCTTCTTTACCGGCTGATAGCTGACCGGGTCGATATAATCTATATCCTTGTAATCGGCGATCTCCCAAGGGAGGTCGCTTCTTTTTAGCTTGCGGGTGACGCAGCCGTTGATGGCGGCGTAGATGACCACAAATACCGGCACGCCCAGGAGCATGCCCCAGAAGCCGAAGAAGCCGGCGCCCACGATAATGGAGAACATGACCCAAAAGCCGTTGATGCCCACGGAGTTGCCCAGGATCTTGGGGCCTATGACGTTGCCGTCCAGCTGCTGGAGGAGAATGATGAAGATAACGAAGATGAGGCACTTGATGGGGTCCACCAGCAGTATGATAAGGGACGAGGGTATGGCGCCGATAAAGGGGCCGAAGAAGGGAATGACATTGGTGACGCCCACGATGACGCTGACCAGCAGGGCATAGGGCATCTGAAGTATGGCGCAGACTATGTAGCAGATAAGGCCGATGATGGCGGAATCCAGGAGCTTGCCGTTTATAAAGCCCATGAAGGTGCGGTCGGTGAAATCCAGGCCCTCCATTATCTTCTTGGCCATCTCCACGGAAAAGACGGAGTAAAGGATGCGCTTGGCGCTGGCCCCGAACTGCTCCAGATTGCTGAGAACATAGACGGAGACGATGATGCCGATGACCAGGTTATATATGCCCAGCAGGATATAATACACGCCGGAAGTCACGTTGGAGATAAGGCTGCCCAGCTCCGGCAGCACGGTCTGCTGTATCCAGTTCATGAGGCTGGTGTTCACCTCGCCGAAGAGCTGGGAGGCATAGTGCTCTATCTCCGGGAAGTCCTCCAACAGCTGCTGGAGCCAGCGGCTGGCAGTATCCATATACATGGAGGAACTGGCCACTATGGTCTGAAGGCTGCTGTATATCTGGGGGATGATGAGGAAGACCAAAGCGGTGAGTATAGCCAGCAGCACCAGCTCGCTGAGCAGCACCGACATTGCCCGGGCGAAGCGGGAGCCGTTGCTTTTCTTATTGTTTTTGTATAGCTTTTTAGACAGCGGCTCAAAAAGCTTTCTCTCGACCATGCGCATGAAGGGGGCCAACAGATAACATATCACCATGCCCCAGATAAAGGGGCTGAGTATACCCAGCAGGGTGGACAGAGCGGTGCCCAGGAAGGGAAGAAAACGCAGAGCCATGTAAAAGACTATGGCTGCGGCGATCACGCAGAAGGCGGTTATCCCCCAGTAGAGGTACATTTTGTCCCATCTGAACGGTCGCCTCATAAACAATCCCCCCGTAAGTTCAAGTTAAAAAATCCAACATTACAATATTACTATCCGCCTTCCCTGGCGTCAATGACTAACTTGTAAATTTTGTGTACTTTTTTTGGCAAAACTGTTACAAAGGATGTAACCGTATTATGTAAACTAAAAATGCCTGCTGAAAAGCAAACATTCATAAGGGCTTGTTGAAAACTATGTTGGAAATGTTAAAAACTCCTTTGATTGTGGGAATCCCGGCGGGGAGGGGCGGAATGCATAAAAAGGGGAAAAAGCTCGAAATATTCATAATCATGTAAACCAACTCATAGAACCGTTTTGTAACTCATAGTCTCAAACAAGATATACTGTGGGAGGGGCCTATGAAACCTGTACTCTGTTTTGTAATCATATTTAGCATATTTCTCTCTATTTTTACTGTGGGCGCCTATGGGGAGGCCTATCTGAAGGATACGGATATAGCCATCCAGGCGCCTTCGGCTCTGCTTATGGAGAAGGAGACAGGCGCAGTGATATATGAGAAAAACGCCCATGAGCGGCGTTTTCCCGCCAGCGTCACCAAGGTGATGACCATGCTGCTCATCGTTGAGGACATTGAAAGCGGCAAGCTGAGCCTGGAGGATACGGTGACGGCCAGCGAACGGGCGGCCTCCTTCGGGGGCAGCTGCGTTTATCTTGAAGCGGGGGAGCAGCTGAGCGTCAGCGATATGCTCAAATGTATAGCGGTGGTCTCCGCCAACGACTGTGCTGTGGCCATGGCCGAGCATATCAGCGGCAGCGAGAGCCTGTTTGTAGACAGGATGAACCGCCGTGCCAAGGAGCTGGGGATGAAGGACACACACTTCACCAACTGCAGCGGGCTTTTTGACGATGGGGATCACTATACCAGCGCCTACGATGTGGCCCTCATGTCCCGGGAACTTATAAAGCACGACATGATAAAGGACTTCACCACCATCTGGATGGACAGCATAAGGGGAGGGGAATTTGAGCTGAGCAACACCAACAAGCTGGTACACTGGTATTCCGGCTGCACGGGCCTGAAGACCGGCTACACCTCCACCTCCAAATACTGCCTGTCCGCCACGGCGGAGCGGGACGGGGTGGAATATATAGCGGTGGTACTGGGGGGAGAGAGCAGCGACAGCCGGAACAAGGATGCCCAGACCCTGCTGGACGTGGGCTTTGCCAACTACTCCCTGTGCCCTCTCACCAGGGAGGAGCCCCTGCCTGAGCTGAAGGTGGAGCTGGGCAGGACGGACCGGGTAGCTCTGGAGTACGGGGGCGAGGCCTACGCTCTGGTGGAGGGCAAGGGCCAGACGCCGGAGTATGAGCTGGAGCTCAGCGGCAGCGTCCGTGCCCCGGTAAAGAAAGGGGATGAGCTGGGCCGCCTGAAGGTGCGCCTGGGAGGAGAGACTGTGGCGGAAGTGCCCCTGCGGGCCGGGGAGGATGTAGAGAGGATAGGCTTTTTCGGACTGTTCAAACGCCTGGGAGCCAGTCTCTTCGCCATTTGAAATGTGAAATTTTTGTTGAAATATATGGGAAAGGGTATATAATAAACACAGCCTGAAGGCCCTGAGACAAATGAAAAAGAATAAAGTTTACACAGGAGGAAACAAGGAAATATGATAAAGGTGGATTTATCCGGCGCAGCCCAATTTTTTACCAGCGCCGGGCCAGATTACGCCCTGGCTGGGCTGGCTCACAAGAAGCTTATTGAGAAGACCGGTCTCGGCAGCGAGTTCACCGGCTGGATGGAGCTGCCCCAGCGCATCAAGGAGACGGAGCTGGATGAGATAATTGCCACTGCCGAAAAGATACGCAGCCGCTCCAAAGCCCTGGTGGTGGTGGGCATCGGCGGCTCCTACCTGGGCGCCAGAGGCGCCATAGAGCTTCTCAAGCCCCTGCCCGGCAAGGACGATCCCCAGATCTTCTTTGTGGGCAACATGCTCTCTGCGGACACCCTCTGCGACACTCTGGACCGGCTGGGGGACATGGACTTTGACGTGAACGTCATCTCCAAGTCCGGCACCACTCTGGAGCCTGCGGTGTCCTTCCGCATCTTCCGGGAGCTGCTGGAAAAGAAATACGGCGACAAGGCCGACGAACACATCTTCGCCACTACCGACGCCCACAAGGGCGTGCTGAAGTCCCTGGCGGACACCCGGGGCTGGGAGACCTTCGTGGTGCCCGACGATGTGGGCGGCCGTTTCAGCGTGCTGTCCGCCGTGGGCCTGCTGCCCATGGCCGTTGCCGGTATAGACGTGCGCCGGGTCATAGACGCTGCTATAGAGGAGCTGAGGGCTCTTTCCCTCCAGTCCCCGGAGAACCCGGCCTGGAAGTATGCAGCAGCCCGGCAGCACCTCTACGCCAAGGACTACGAGATAGAGATCCTGGCCTGCTACGAGCCCAGCTTCCGTTTTATGGCCGAGTGGTGGAAGCAGCTCTACGGCGAGAGCGAGGGCAAGGACGGCAAGGGTATCTTCCCTGCTTCCGTGGAATATACCGCCGATCTGCACTCCATGGGCCAGTTCATCCAGTCCGGCCCCAGGAAGCTGATGGAGACTGTGGTGCGCTTCAATTACAGCCGCCGCACCTATACCTTCCCCTATGAGGCGGAGGATACCGACGGCCTGAACTACATCGCCGGCCGGGATATCTCCGAGGTGGGCCATGTGGCCGCCGACGCCGTGCGGGATGCCCATGTCTCCGGCGGCGTGCCCAACATGATAATCGAGGTGCCCATGCGCAACGAGGAGGGCTTTGCCGCCCTGGTGTGCTTCTTTGAGGTGGCCTGCGCCATATCCGGCTACATGTCCGGGGTCAATCCCTTCGACCAGCCCGGTGTGGAGGCCTACAAGAAGAACATGTTCCGCATGCTGGGCAAGCCGGGAACCTGATGCGCTGAAGTATATACAGTCTCACCCGGGGCCTTTCGGCCCTGGGTTTTTCTTGTGTATCCGGGCCGGCGGTGTTATCCTAGGCATAAAAGGAGAGATGATATGCAGACCGAAAAACTATACTATAAAGACAGCCGCATGTTCGACTTTACCGCCGTGGTCCTGGACTGCCGGGAGACTCCCAAGGGCCCGGCCCTCATCCTGGACAAAACCGCCTTCTTCCCCGAGGGGGGCGGCCAGCAGGCTGATACCGGCAGCCTGGGGGAGGCAAAGGTCCTGGACGTGCAGGAAAAGGCCGGGGAGATACTCCACTACTGCGACAGGGCCCTGGAGCCCGGAGTGACCCTGGAGGGGCACATAGACTCCGAGCAGCGCCTCACCCGCATGCAGAACCACTCCGGGGAGCACGTGGTCTCCGGCCTTGCCCACAAGCTCTACGGCTGTGAGAACGTGGGCTTCCACATGGGGGAGGACTTCGTCACCATAGACTTTGACCGGGAGCTGAGCCGGGAACAGCTCATGGAGATAGAGACCCTGGCAAACCGGGCGGTGAGAGAGGACCTGCCGGTGCTCTGCACTTTCCCGGAGCCGGAGGAGCTGAAGCGCCTGGAGTACCGCAGCAAGCTGGAGCTTACGGAAAACGTGCGCATAGTGGAGATACCCGACACGGACCGCTGCGCCTGCTGCGCTCCCCATGTGAAGCACACCGGGGAGATAGGCCTCATCAAGGTGCTGGACTGGGAGCGCCACCGGGGCGGGGTGAGACTGAACCTGGCCTGCGGCATGCTGGCCCTGAGAGATTACCGGGTGAAGCAGGAGAACATCTCCGCCATATCCCAGGCCCTCAGCGCCAAGCGCCATGAGACTGCCGCCGCCGTGGAGCGGCTGCTCCAGGAGCAGCAGAAGACTAAGGAGCGCATCGCCGCCCTGAGTCTGGAGCTGGCGCGGCATATGGCGGAGAGCCGGGAGGAGACGGAGGGGAACATCTGCGTCTTCGACGAGGTGCTGGACGAGGTGGCCCTGAGGGAATTGGTGAATCTGCTGATGGAAAAGTGCCGGGGCATAGCCGCCGCCTTTTCGGGAGACGACGAGAGGGGCTACCGATATATCATGGGCAGCCGTAACCTGGACCTGCGCAGCCTGGCAAGAGAGCTCAACGCCCTGATAGACGGCCGGGGCGGCGGCAAGCCCCGGATGATCCAGGGCAGCGCCTCCGCCTGCGCCGGGAAGATAGCCGCCGCTCTGGAGAGGGATTTTGGATAAATAAATTTACAGGCGCCTGGGAGAAAACAGTTCACAAATACTTCATTTGTTTAGACATAGCCTGTCATTATGTATAATTACCCCCAAAATACTGCATATAAAAACCGTAAAAGTGCACAAATATTAATTGACAGCACATTAACGATTTGATAAAATATGTACGTGAGAGTGGGCCTGGGGCCCAATGCGGAAAATCGGAATTTTGGAGGGTTGTCTGTGAAAGATCTCAAGCACCTGATCTACTTTGAGAATCTGCTTCAGGAAGCCAACAACGAGCTGGTACAGAAGGCCAGAGCCGACGGGAAATACGCTGTTGGCTATACCTGCTATTTTATGCCTGAAGTTCTTCTCGACCTGCCGGGCTGCTTCTCGGTGCGGCTGAGAGCGCCCCGCTGCACATCCCCGGATATCGCCACCTACTATATGTCCGCCCGTGTCTGCCACTACGGGCGCAGCCTTTTTGAGCGGGCCCTGGAGGGGGGCTATAATTTTCTGGACGCTCAGATGGCAACGGAGACCTGCACCGTCACCTGCCGCTTCCAGGAGCATCTGCAGAAGAAGAACCTGGACAGCGTGGCGGATATGGACGTCATCAAGAACGACAATTTCTTCTGCGAGTTTATCGACGTTCCCTTTAAAAAGACGGAGAACAGCTACCTGCACTACAAGGAGCAGCTGAAGTACCATGTGCTGGACAAGCTCCACGAGCGTTTCGGCATAGACAGCTCCGACGGGGCCATAATGAAGGCCATAGAGCAGCACAACGAGGTCTGCCGCCTGATAAACCAGATAGGGGATTACCGCAAGCTGGATAAGCCCACCATCACAGGCTATGAGTTCCATGTGATCCAGCTGGTGAGCCTGGCCTGTCCCAAGGAGCTCATCCTGCCCTATCTGAGAGAGACGGCGGAGGAGATGAAGACCAGGGAGCCGGACGAGCGCTGGCCCTTCCGCTGCAAGGTGGTGCTGGCGGGCTCGGAAAACGACGACCCGGAGTTCACCAAGCTCATAGAGGGCTGCGGGGCCGAGGTGGTGGCGGACCGCTACTGCTACGGCGCAGTGGAGAGCCGCATACCCATAGTGGTGAAGGAGGGGCAGGAGCCCCTGGACGCCATAGCCCGCCACTATCTGGACACCAGCAACTGCCCCCGCTTCATGCCTCAGGATATAATGAGAGAGAGAAAGCAGCGTCTGGCGGACCTGGTGAAGGAATACAAGGCCGACGGCCTAATTGTCGCCTCCAACAAGTTCTGCGAGTATTGGAGCTATGAGCGTGTTATAAACACGGTGGTCATGAAGCGGGACTTCGGCATCCCGGTGTGCTCGATAGAAAAGGAGTATATAAATTCCGCCTCCGGCCAGCTGCGCACCCGTTTCCAGGCCTTCGTTGAAAGTGTGGAGATCAAGAAGATCCAGGAGGGCAAGTAAAATGGCTAAGAAAAAAGCAGACATCAAAAAGCTTGCCAGAGACTTCTGGCATGGCAAGCCCCACGGCGAGCGCCGTCTGGGGGAGCTGTATAAGGACAAGACCGGCCTCTATAAGCACAGGGAGTGGCGGGGAGTGAAGGACACTCTGTACTACTTCTATATGATATGGCTGTATAACTACATATTCATGGTGAAGGACATCATGGAGATGGGCGGCCCCATAAACTTTGCCAAGGGCGTGTGGCGCTACCGCTGGGTGGGCCAGACCTATCTGCCGGTGCTCCACTGGTTCGACCGGGGCATGGAAGGCATGCGGGGCGAGGCCCTGAGAGCCTCCGCCTGGCACTACAGAGGCATGGTCAACGAGACCATCCGCCAGTTCCAGCGCATGTTCGTGGCGGACACCAAGCTCCACGGCGGCAAGAAGACCGACGCCTGGTACCACACCATGGCCCACAACGAGACGGTGTGGGGCGGCATCTTCTATCCCTGGAGCGACCACTTTGACAACGTGGCCATGGAGATGATACCCTACTTCGTCACCTGCCACGTGAACTCCCATACTGTCCACAACTATATCGACGCCGTCCAGTCCATCGGTCTGCCCGGCGACCCCTGCCCCATGTGCCAGGCGGAGTCCGGACTTTTCGTGCTGGACGACATGCCCGACTATGCCCCCTTTATCATCACCTCCAACGAGGCCTGCGACGCCTCCGTGGCCACCTCCATCCTTCAGGACTGGTTCTACGACAAGCCCCTGTTTGCCATGCCCCAGCCCATGCAGTTTGACGATCCCCTGGTGCATCAGCACTGCCGCCGGGAGATAGAGGAGTGCTGGAAGTTCATAGAGGAGCAGACCGGCGTGCCCTTCAACTGGGACCAGCTGGTGAAGAAGCTGCGGCAGCAGAACCAGCTGCAGGAGTTCGAGCGGGAGAAGTGGGAAGTGGCCGCCAAGACCCCCTATTATCCCATCAACGGCGTGGCCCAGGCCCTCTACCGTATCTACTACAGCCAGGACGGCGACCGGCCCATCTGGCACTTCTGCGACAAGAAGGTGCGTAAGATCCTGGAGAAGTGCGTCAGCAAGAAGATAAACACCTTCCCCAAGACCCGCCACCGGGTCATCGCCTGGTCCTGCGCACCTTTGTATTACTCCCACTGGTGCACCTGGGCCTATAACTGCTGGGGCTTGAACGTGATAATCAACATGGACTCCCTCATGTTCGACATGTCCATCCGCACCGACACCTACGACCACTGCCTGGACGACATGGCCACCTACCACATGTGGGCCCCCATGCGCCGCATGGCTGTGGGCGGCATGCACCACATCTTCGAGCTGTGGGAGTACATGGAGAAGTTCAACTGCGACTTCGTCATGATGTACGACCAGCTCCAGTGCAAGGGCATGCAGGGCGTGCACGGTCTCTTTGAGGACGAGTTCCGCAGCAGGAACGTGCCGGCCATCTGGATGCCCCACGCCCTGCCGGACAGCCGCACCGTGAGCCGCGCGGAGATACGCCGCATCGTCAACGACTATATGACCACCGTCATGCACGAGGAGCCCCTGGACCCGTCCCTGCTGGACTTCGACGATTCCATGGGCTGGTAAGGAGGAGAGACAATGAAAAAAGGCAAATGCTGCAAGTGTTCCCTGGGCTGCAAGCTGGGCCGCCTTGCCCTGAAGCTGCTGGGCCTGTTGCTGCTGGCAAATGCGGCGCTCTTTGCCGTGTTCTTCTTTGACCTGGACGGCAAGCTGCTGTTCAACGTGGTGGAGCCGCTGCTGAAGAAACACTATGACAACATGGACAGGAAGGATACCCTGAAAGCCCCCTACGACATGGACAAGTATCCCTCCTATGAGTATGAGGTCTGATTTCAAAACTTAAATAAATACATGGAGGCCAAAGCGAAATGAAATATTTTGGCGGCTGCGACGTAGGGTCCACCTATACCAAGGCAGTGATACTGGACGAGAACGGCAAGATGATAGCGGACACCACCATAAGGAGCAAGATAAATTCAGAGCAGAGCGCAATAGCGGCAATGGAAGAGGTGTGCAAGCAGGCGGGGCTGAAGGACAGCAAGGAGCTGGCCTACCTGATAGGCACAGGCTATGGGCGCAACAAGGTGCCCTTTGCCGATGAGAACATCTCGGAGATAAGCTGCCACGCCATGGGCGTGCACGTGACGAACCCGGATGTGAAGGCCATCATAGACATCGGGGGCCAGGACGTAAAGGGCATCTCCATAGACACCGACGGCACGGTGAAGAACTTCGCCATGAACGACAAGTGCGCCGCCGGTACCGGCCGCTTCTTCGAGGCCATGGCCCGGAGCTTTGAGCTGAGCCTGCCGGAGTTCAGCAAGCTGAGCCTGACGGCAAAGAACGTGATACCCATCACGGCCCAGTGCACGGTGTTTGCCGAGTCCGAGGTCATCACCCTGGTGGGCGAGGGCAAGGCCACGGACGAGATAGCGGCAGGCATAGAGATGGCAGTGGCAAAGCGCTGCTTCGTCATGGCGAAGAAGGCGGGAGCAACGGACTCCATCACCCTCACCGGGGGCTGCGCCAAGAACGACGGTCTTAAGGAGGCCATAGAGCACGTGCTGAAGCTGAAGGTGGTGGAGCTGAAGACCGACCCGCAGCTGATGGGCGCTCTGGGCGCCGCCGAGTACGCCCGCCAGAAGGGCATGGCCAAAAAATAAGAATACATACAGAAGATAACGGTTTCCATCCGGGGCGGTCCTTGCAGGCCGCCCCGGATATGCGCATAAATAAGGCAATAGGAAGAGTTTACCATATGTCTATTTACTTTTTGCTGCTTTTTGGGGTATAATCCATATGGCCGGAAAGAAAAGGACCCAGTTTGGCCGGCTTCACTTTTATTACAAAAAAACAGGAGGCTTTGCGGCTATGAAGCAGTATTTTGAAATAGTGGACGTTATGGCGAGGGAGATCCTGGACTCCCGGGGCAACCCCACCGTGGAGGTGGAAGTGACTCTGGACGACGGCACCGTAGGCCGAGCGGCAGTGCCCTCCGGGGCCTCCACCGGCATGTACGAGGCCTGCGAGCTGAGAGACGGTGACAAGAGCCGCTACGGCGGCAAGGGCGTGCAGCTGGCCGTGGAGAACGTCAACGGCGAGATAGCCGAGGCCCTGCTGGGCCTGAACGTGCTGGACCAGACCTCCATAGACAAAATGCTCATCGAGATAGACGGCACGGCCAACAAGACCCGCCTGGGGGCCAACGCCATCCTGGGGGCCTCCCTGGCCTGCGCCAAGGCCGCAGCCGCCGCCACCGGCCTCAGCCTCTATAACTATATAGGCGGCGTGAATGCCAAGGTGCTGCCGGTGCCCATGATGAACGTGCTCAACGGCGGCGCCCACGCCACCGGCTCCAATGTGGATATCCAGGAGTTCATGATAATGCCTGTGGGAGCCGAAAGCTTTAAGGAAGCCCTGCGCATGTGCGCCGAGGTCTTCCATGCCCTGAAAAAGGTGGTGCCCGCCTCCGGCGTAGGCGACGAGGGCGGCTATGCCCCCAACCTGGACAGCGACGAGGACGCCCTGAAGGCCCTGGTCTCCGCCATGGAGCTGGCGGGCTATAAGCCCGGGGAGGACTTCATGATAGCCATAGACGGGGCCGTGTCCGACTGGTACGACGAGAAGGACAAGTGCTACCACCTGCCCAAGCGGGGCACCGTCATGACTTCGGAGCAGATGGTGGACATGTGGGAAGGCTTTGTGAACAAGTACCCCATAATCTCCATTGAGGACGGCATGGGCGAGAACGACTGGGAGGGCTGGCAGCTGATGACCCGCCGCCTGGGCAGCCGCATCCAGATAGTGGGGGACGACCTCTTTGT
>CALWVZ010000017.1 GCA_944385125.1 uncultured Oscillospiraceae bacterium | reverse complement strand
GCAAAGCGGTGGGTGGCGTTCCAGTTCTCCTCATTGTCCAGGGCCCAGGGCACTTTTATGCCTATGGTGTAGTTCCGGCGGCACTTGGGCAGATAGTTGCCGATGGCAATGAACAGCAGGCCCATGAATATAAACATGATCTTATCCATGCTGAAGGGCTGGAGCCCAAGGGCAGTGAGGTAGGTGACGCCACCCATCAGCACGGACAGGGCTGGGCAGATCCACAGCACCAGCCCAAGAGCCTTGCCGCTCTGGACCTTATTCCTGGGGTCGGCAAAGCAAACGACGATGCACAGCCAGTGTATGGCCAGCAAACCCAGACTTTCCCCGAATACCACGGCGGCCCGGCTGCCCCAGCCGTCTATTTCCCCGGCAGCGTTCCAGTGCATCGGCAGCTGCTCCGGAAGCCGCCGCCACAGTATAAGCCCTGCCAGCATGGGCAGCAGGATGATAAGGCTGCTGATTATTATTGCTCTCAAATTCTTTTTAAGCATCATCCCCGTCTCCTTTCAGCTCGGTGATCCAAAACATTATCTCCTCCAGAACGGAGGTATTCAACTCATAGTAGATGAACTTCCCCTCCCGGCGGTCCCGTATCAGGTCCGCCTCTCTCAGCACCGCCAGGTGCCGGGACACCGCTGCCGCCGTCACGGTAAAGTGTCTGCATATGTCCCCGGCGGTCAGGGGCCCGGCCTTCAGCAGGCTGAGTATCTCCCGGCGTATGGGATCGGCCAGCGCCCGAAGCGTGTTTTGCAGGCCCATGTACATCAGCTCCCTTAACAATTAACTTAATTGTTAATTGTATTATAGCCAGCTTCGGCTCCCTTGTCAAGCAGCAAAAAAGAGGCTGCTGTTTTTCGGCGGGATTTGGTAGTAATTTCGAGTTGAAATCCCGGAAATTTCGTCCTATAATGAGTCGGCTGAAAAAAAGGAGATGTTAAAATGGCTAGTCTGCTGTCCCTATCCGTGGCGATGTTTGCCGGGCTGATGATGACCCGTGCGGTAAAAAATCTGCACCTGCCGGACGTGACGGCCTATCTGATAGCTGGGGTGCTCATAGGCCCCTGCTTTATAGGTGCGCTGAAGGTCCCGGGCCTGGGATTTTCCAGCTATGAGCAGCTGGAAGGCTTGGGGCTTATAAGCGACGTGGCCCTGGGCTTCATAGCCTTTTCCATAGGAAACGAGTTTCGCCTGTCCCAGCTGAAAGAGACGGGGCGGCAGGCTTTCACCATAGGGGTGCTCCAGGCGGCAGCCGCAACGCTTCTGGTGGATGGGGCGCTGCTGCTGTTCCACCTGGCCCTGCCCCAGGCGTTGAGTGTTCCTGCGGCCATCACTCTTGGAGCCATAGCTGCCGCCACAGCTCCTGCCGCAACTCTGATGGTGGTGCGCCAGTACAAGGCCAAGGGACCTCTTACCGATCTGCTGCTGCCCATAGTGGCTCTGGACGACGCAGTGGGTCTGGTGCTTTTTGCCATTTCCTTTGGAGTGGCTAAGGCTCTGGGCTCCGGGGTAGTGGACATATATACAATAGTAGCAAACCCCATAATAGAGATAACGGCCTCTCTGGCGCTGGGGGCGCTGGCAGGCCTGGCCCTGACCCACATAGAGAAATTTTTCCATTCCAATACCAACCGCCTGGCCATGACTATAGGCTTTGTGTTTTTGACCGTGGCCCTGTCCATGCTGAGCATTCCCATAGGACCGATGACTTTGAGCTTCTCCTCTCTGCTGGTGTGCATGATGCTGGGCACGGTGTTCTGCAATCTCTGCCCTCTGTCAGGGGAGATAATGGAAAACGCCGACCGCTGGACCGCTCCTCTGCTGGTGCTGTTTTTCGTGATATCCGGGGCGGAGCTGGAGCTGGGAGTTTTCCAGCAGCTGAGCAGCGTCGTCATAGGACTCATATATATAATATCCCGCTCTCTGGGCAAGTATCTTGGAGCCAGGGCTTCGGCCAGATTGGCCGGCTGCGGCGAGAAGGTAGTGAAATATCTGGGTATAACCCTGCTGCCTCAGGCGGGGGTGGCTCTGGGCATGTGTGTCACCGCATCCACACTTCCCAAGGATGGGGCCCTTATCAGGAACATCGTGCTGTTTGCGGTGCTGGTGTATGAGCTGGTAGGACCCTCCATGACCAAATGGGCCCTGACCCAGGCCGGGGATATCCAGCCTAAGAGCCGAGAGGTGCTGGAACGCCGACAGCGCAAACTGGCCGCTGCGGCTGCGGGAAAGAAATAAACGGTATCTTTTGCCGTGGAAGAAAATACCATGTAGAAATTTTTGCCGTATTTTTGGATAAATCAACAAGATTTACAAAAAGGGGGACTCAACACTTGAAATCCCCGGCGGCATGAAGTAAAATAACTCTCGGTGCCGGGCTGCGGCTGTATGCAGCCCGACACTATATTTTGTGGTCAAAACGGTTACAGCCCTGTCTTTCTTTCAATATATAGTGAGTTCCTATTGACAAGGGGCCCATATGGTGGTAATCTGGTTGAGCACGAAAAAGAGAGGTATGCCTATGCTTATATCAGGACTTCAAAAACTCACGTTGCTGGACTATCCCGGACGGGTGGCCTGTACGGTGTTCACCGGGGGCTGCAACTTCCGCTGTCCCTTCTGTCACAATGCGTCTCTGGTGCTGCCGGAGCAGTTGGCGCAGGACACGGACGAGGAGGCGGTGCTGAGCTTTCTGAAAAAGCGGGTAGGCGTGCTGGACGGGGTGGCCGTCACCGGCGGAGAGCCCCTGCTCCATAAGGATATCGGCGCCTTTCTGGCCAAGGTGAAGGCCCTGGGCTACAGCGTGAAGCTGGACACCAACGGTTCCTTCCCGGAGCTGCTCATGGAGCTGGTGAGAGAGGGCCTGGTGGACCGGGTGGCCATGGACATCAAGAATTCCCCAGAGCTCTATGCCCGTACCGCAGGTCTGGAGAAGCCGGATATGACGGCCATAGAGCGGTCCAAGAACTTCCTTCTGGAGGGCAGCGTGGACTATGAGTTCCGCACCACGGTGGTGAAGGGCCTGCACAGCCTGGAGAGCCTGAGAGAGGCTGCCCGGTGGATACAGGGGGCAAAGGAGTATTACCTCCAGCAGTTCAAGGATTCGGGAAACGTGCTGGCGATAGAGGGCCTGGAGGCCTTCGATGAAAAGGAAATGCATGCTCTGGCCGAGGGCCTGAGGGACCTGGTCCCCACGGTCCTGGTCAGGGGAGTATGATAAGATACAGAGAGACAGAAGGAGGATATGGATATGTATCAGGTAGTAAAGCGGGACGGCAAGATAGTGGACTTCGACATCCAGAAGATAGCCGCCGCCATAAAGAAGGCCTTTGAGGCCACAAAAACGGATTATAACGACGATGTGATAGATTTTCTGGCCCTTAAGGTCTCCGCCGACTTCCTGCCCAAGATAAAGGAGGGCAAGGTGGCCGTGGAGGACATCCAGGACAGCGTGGAGGCGGTGCTCTCCAGAGGCGGCTATGAGGCCGTGGCCAAGGCCTACATCCTCTACCGCAAGCAGCGGGAGAAACTGCGCAACACCAAGTCCTCCTACCTGGACTACAAGGAGACCGTGGACAAGTACCTGAACATAGAGGACTGGCGGGTGAAGGAGAACTCCACCGTCACCTATTCCGTAGGCGGCCTCATCCTCTCCAACTCCGGCGCCATCACCGCCAACTACTGGCTCAGCGAGGTCTATGACCAGGAGATAGCCGATGCCCACCGCAACTGCGACCTGCATCTCCACGATTTGTCCATGCTCACCGGCTACTGCGCCGGCTGGAGCCTGAAGCAGCTGATCCAGCAGGGCCTGGGCATCCCGGGAAAGATAAACTCCTCTCCCGCCAGCCACCTGTCCACCCTGTGCAACCAGATGGTGAACTTCCTGGGCATCATGCAGAACGAGTGGGCCGGCGCTCAGGCCTTCTCCTCCTTTGACACCTACCTGGCCCCCTTCGTGAAGGTGGACCATCTCAGCTACAAGGAAGTCAAGCAGTGCGTCCAGTCCTTCATCTTCGGCGTGAACACCCCCTCCCGCTGGGGCACCCAGGCTCCCTTCTCCAACATCACTCTGGACTGGACCGTCCCCGCCGACCTGAAGGACCTGCCCGCTATCGTGGGCGGCAAGGAGATGGACTTCACCTACGGCGACTGCAAGGCCGAGATGGACATGGTGAACAAGGCCTTCATCGACATCATGATCGAGGGCGACGCCAACGGCCGGGGCTTCCAGTACCCCATACCAACCTACTCCATCACCCGGGACTTCGACTGGTCCCCCACGGAGAACAACAAGCTCCTCTTTGAGATGACCGCCAAGTACGGCACCCCCTATTTCTCCAACTACATCAACTCCGATATGGAGCCCTCCGACGTGCGTTCCATGTGCTGCCGCCTGCGTCTGGACCTGAGGGAGCTGCGGAAGAAGTCCGGCGGCTACTTCGGCTCCGGCGAGAGCACCGGCTCCATCGGCGTTGTCACTTTGAATATGCCCCGCCTGGCTTACCTGGCCAAGGACGAGAAGGACTTCTACGCCCGTCTGGACAAGCTGATGGACCTGGCGGCCCGCTCTCTGAAGGTGAAGCGCACCGTCATCACTAAGCTGCTGGACGCCGGTCTCTACCCCTATACCAAGTACTACCTGGGCAATTTTGACAACCACTTCTCCACCATCGGCCTGGTGGGCATGAACGAGGCGGGCCTGAACGCCAAGTGGATACGGGCGGACATGACCAGCCCCAAGTGCCAGGAGTTCACCAAGCAGGTGCTGGACCACATGCGGGAGCGCCTCAGCGACTACCAGGAGCTCTACGGCGACCTGTACAACCTGGAGGCCACCCCTGCCGAGTCCACCGCCTACCGTCTGGCAAAGCACGATGTGGAGACCTACCCCGACATCATCACCGCCGCCCAGCCCGGCGGAGACCCCTATTATACCAACAGCTCCCACCTGCCCGTGGGCTACACCGAGGACATCTTTGAGGCTCTGGATATCCAGGACGACCTCCAGACCCGCTACACCTCCGGCACCGTGTTCCACGCCTTCCTGGGCGAGAAGCTGCCCAGCTGGGAGGCTGCGGCAAACCTGGTGCGGAAGATAGCCGAGAACTACAAGCTGCCCTATTACACCCTCTCTCCCACCTACTCCGTGTGCAAGAACCACGGCTACCTCACCGGCGAGCAGTTCACCTGCCCCGAGTGTGGGGAGAGCGCCGAGGTCTACAGCCGCATCACCGGCTACTACCGTCCGGTGCAGAACTGGAACGTGGGCAAGACCCAGGAGTATAAGGAGCGCAAGGAGTATGTCATTGACCGCTCTGTGCTGCGCCACAACGGCCCTATGAAGGAGGGGGAGCAGGTACCCAAGGCCGACGCTCCCGCCGGCTCTGTCCCCGCAGCTGCCGGGAGCCGGGCCATCCTCTTTGCCACTCCCACCTGCCCCAACTGCCGCCTGGCCTGCTCCTACATGGACAAGGCGGGCTTCAAGTATGAAAAGCTCATGGCCGAGGACAATGCGGACTTGGTGAAGCAGTACGGCATAAAGCAGGCCCCCACCCTGGTTGTCACCAAGGACGGCGGCTTTGAGAAGTACGCCGGGGCCGGCGCCATCAGAAGCTACGTAAGCCAGTGAGAAGCTCAGCCAGGAGCCGAGCAGTATAGAACCAATGCCCGGCATATGCCGGGCATTTTCCAATAGGAATGAGGAGATTCAATTACGATATGATATACGATATAGTCATAATCGGCGGGGGCCCGGCGGGCCTCACTGCCGCCACCTACGGCTGCCGGGCGGGGAAGAGCGTCCTGGTGCTGGAAAAGGAGACTTTCGGCGGCCAGATCACCTGGTCCCCCAAGGTGGAGAACTTCCCCGGCTTTGTCTCCATAAGCGGAGCGGAGCTGGGAGACAGGTTCATGGAGCAGGCCATGGAGCAGGGAGCCGGGGTAGAGCTGGAGGAAGCCGTCTCCGTGAGAGCCGAGGGGGACGTGAAGACCGTCCGCTGCGTCTCGGGAGCGGAGTTCCGGGGCCGCAGCCTGATAATAGCCGCCGGGGCCAAGCCCCGTATGCTGGGCATAGAGCGGGAGGCTGAGCTGGTGGGCAGCGGGGTCTGCTACTGCGCCGTGTGCGACGGGGCCTTTTATAAGGGCAAGGCCGTGGCGGTGAACGGCGGGGGCAACAGCGCCCTTCAGGACGCCCTGCTCCTCAGCGAGAAGTGCAGCAAGGTCTATCTCATCCACCGGCGGGACAGCTTCCGGGGAGAGGCAAAGCTGGTGGAGGCCCTGAGGCAGAGAGAGAACCTGGAGTTTATTATGAACAGCAGCATCACCGCCATTTTAGGGGAGGATGAGCTGAGAGGAATAGTGGTAAAGACCGGGGAGGAGAGCCGGGAGCTGCCGGTGGAGGGCCTTTTCGTGGCCATAGGCCACGCCCCGGACCTGGGGGCCTTTGGTCCCCTGATAGAGCTGGACGGCAGCGGCTACGCCGTCTCCGGGGAGGACTGCCTTACCAGGAGCCCCGGGGTGTTCGTGGCCGGGGACTGCCGCAGAAAGACCGTGCGCCAGCTGACCACCGCCGTTGCCGACGGTTCCGCCGCCGCCCTGGCGGCCTGCGCCTGGCTGGACAGATAAGGAGGCAAAAAAATGAAGCGTTTTACCGTAGATAAAGCCCTGTTTGAAAAATTGCCGGACTACTGCGTAGGCGTGGTGGCGGCCCTGGGGCTGGACAACCGGGAGCACAATGAGGCCCTGGAAAAGCTGCTGGATGAAGCGGCGGCCAAATTTGCCGCCGCCAATAAGGAGACCAATATAAGGGAGCTGACGGGGGTGAAGGCCTGCCGGGAGGCCTTTCAGACCTTGGGCATGAACCCCAACAAGTTCATGTGTTCCATAGAGTCCCTGATGAAGCGGGTGCAGAAGAGCGGCGCCCTGCCCCATATCAACACCGTGGTGGACCTGGGCAACGCCTTCTCCCTGAATTACATGCTGCCCATGGGGGCCCACGACGTGGACAAGATGGAGGGAGACATGGAGATCCGCTTCTCCACCTCCGCCGACCACTTCCGGCCCATGGGGGAGACGGAGACCGAGACCATGCCCGAGGGGGAGCCGGTGTATGTCAGCGGCAACACCGTAAAGACCCGGCGCTGGATATGGCGCCAGAGCGAGGACGGGAAGATAGGAGCGGAGACCTGCAATGTGTTCTTCCCCATAGACGGCTTCAAGGGCGTCAACGAGGAGGCGGTCATCAGGGCCAGAGACGAATTGGCCCGGCTGCTGAAGGAGGACTTCGGCTGTCAGGTCTTCACCGGCTTTGTGGATAAGGACAACAACAGTTTTGAATTTTAATAGAGAGCCCGGGAGCAATAAAAATGCTTGAGCCGTCGTAAAAGGCGGCTCAAGCATTTTTATAAAATTCCGGGTTTTATTTGTGGAACTCAGTCTCGCAGTAGGCGCAGCGGTAGCGGCGGTTCTCCCTGTCGCTGAGCAGGAAGATGGCGTCCAGCTGGGGCTCGGAGACGGTGATGCAGCGGGGGTTCTTGCAGTGGATGACATTGGTGAGCCGCTTAGGCAGCTCCAGGTGCTTTTTCTCCACCAGCTCTCCGTCCTTTATAATGTTCACGGTGATGTTGGGGTCGATGTAGCCCAGCACATCCAGATCCAGCTCCAGGGGAGAGTCGATCTTAATGATGTCCTTGCGCTCCAGATGGGCGCTGCGGGCGTTCTTGATAATGGCCACGGAGCAGTCCAGCTTGTCCAAATGGAGATAACGGTAGATGTCCATGCTCTTGCCCGCCTGGATGTGGTCCAGGACCACGCCGTTTTGAATGCTGTCTATATTCATGAGCTCGTCTCCTCCCATCATATCTCAAGGCCCAGCATCATCATGATAAGGGCCATGCGGATGAACTTGCCGTTTTTCACCTGGCGCCAGTAGGCGGCTCTGGGGTCCTTGTCCACGGCCACCTGGATCTCATTGACACGGGGCAGGGGGTGGAGGATGGACAGGTCGGCCTTGGCGTTTAAGAGCTTTGCCGGAGTGAGGATGTAGCTGTCCTTCAAACGGAGATAATCCTCCTCGTTGAAGAAGCGCTCACGCTGGACACGTGTCATGTACAGGATGTCCAGCTGGGGCATCACCGACTCCAGATCGGTGGTCTGGGTGTAGGGGATGCCCTTTTTCTTCAGGGCCTCCTCCTTCACATACCTGGGCAGCTTCAGCTCCAGGGGGGAGATGAACACGAAGTTGATATTTTCATAGCGGCTGAGAGCGTTCACCAGGGAATGGACGGTGCGGCCGAACTTCAAATCGCCGCAGAAGCCCACGGTGAAATTGTCCAGCCTGCCCTTTTCTCGGTGGATGGTGAGCAGGTCGGTGAGAGTCTGGGTGGGGTGGTTGTGTCCGCCGTCGCCGGCGTTGATGATGGGCACCTCCGCCACCTGGGCGGCGGCGTAGGGAGCGCCCTCCTTGGGATGGCGCATGGCGATTATGTCTGCATAACAGCTGACGGTGTGGACGGTATCCCCCACGGTCTCGCCTTTGGCGGTGGAGCTGGAGCCGGCTTCGGAAAAGCCCAGCACGCTGCCCCCCAGAGAGAGCATGGCGGATTCGAAACTTAGCCTGGTGCGGGTGGAGGGCTCGAAAAACAGCGTAGCCAGCTGCTTGCCTGCACAGACCTGGCTGTATTTGGCGGGATTGGCAATGATGTCCTCGGCTGTGGCTATCAGCCGGTCGATCTCCTCCACAGAGAGATCTGTAATGTCAATAAGATTTCTCATTGGACGCTCCTGTATCTCTATAGAATTGTGGGGCTGCGGCTTCACCATGGAAATTTACGTTACCCAAACACTTATTCTAATCCCGGAAAGAGCATTCTGTCAAGATACAAAAACGGTAATACCTTATACTTTTTTAGACCACTCAGCCGCAGTGGGGACAGAGGGCCTGGCCCTCCCGATAAAGGGCTCTGTCGGCTCTGAACTTTTCTCCGCAGCCTGGGCAGATAAGCTCCGCCGCCTTTTCCCCTCTGGGCGGGAAGGGCCGGCGCACCGGGGTCCGGCAAAAGACCTTCTCCAGAGGGGCGCTGAGGATATAGTCTATCAGCTCCTCCCGGGGCTTTTCCCTGGGCAGATCCAAGAGGTAGTAGCGCAGGCTCTCCCCGGTCTCCGGGTTGTAGAAGCTGAAGGCGGATTTGCCCGTGTCATCTATCTTCAAAGCTCCGTTGCCAAAGGTGGAGCCAAGGACGAACTGTATGCCGTCCAGCCAGCAGGCGGCGGACTCCGCCAGACACTGGATGTGGTTGTGCCGGTCAGCCATTTGGCTGCCCAGGGCCTGCCCGGCCTCGAAGGCTGCCCGCACCCCTATGGCAAGGCCGGGGCAGAGGTGGCCGTGGAAATTTCCGGCTTGCTTATAGTATCCATGTATATCCATGTTCAGTCCTCCTTTTTGGTTTTCCAGCTGAGCCAGGCCACCCGGGTGAAGACCCGGTCCGGGAATATACCCTTTTCATTGCAGAGCCCGGCGGCCACTTCCAGGGCCCGTTTGAAAAGCTCCGGGTCCTCCTTATCCATGGCGGGGTGCCGCCGTATAAGATAGCGGGCCGCCTCTTCCGCGCTGCGTTCATCCTGCCAGTTGTAGTTCTCATAGCGGACGTGGGGCTCATAGCCCGCCTGCTCCACCAGCTTCTCCAGAGAGGCCAGACTGTCCAGGCCCCCGGCCAGGGACAGGACCGGGTCGAAGCCCAGGGCGGTATAGAAGCGGTCCCGGAGAGGCTGCCGCCAGGAGACGAAGTTGGTGAGCAGGCACCAGTCCCGGCTGAGAGAGCTGAGCTTTTTCACCGTGGCCATGTCGTGGACGGCGGGACTCATGGTGGATATGACCAGGTCGTGGGGCCCGGAGGGTGAGAGAAGGGAGGGCTCCAAAGTCTCAAAGTCTCCGACTACTGTGCGCCAGGGAGCGGTGAAGGGGCGCAGGTTCTCCTCCGCCCGGCGCAGCATCTCCCCGGAAATGTCCGTCAGAGTCACATCGCAGCCCAGAGCGGCAAAATATGTGCCGTATTTCCCCACGCCGCAGCCCACATCCAGCACCTTGCAGCCGGGGTACAGCATGCCGGAGCTTAAAAGAAAGTCCAGGAGCCTGCGGTTGTATTCACTTATCCCGGATTCAAATACCCGCTGGTAGTCTCCGGCAAGCCTGTCCCATCTTGCAGCCTCCATGAAGCGGCCTCCTTATATACGTCTGAGTGTATTGAGCATAACAAAGGCGGCCCTCCGCCGCAAGCCCCCCGGGGGGATAGTTCATTAAAACTTATACACATGGCGATAAATTGTATAATTATCATATCCCCCCCGGGGGCTTGCAGAGACTTTTTGGTTAATATACAATAAACTTGCTGCGGCAGACCATAAAAAGGAGGCGAGACAGCCTTGAAAAAGAAGAAACTTCTTTCATTGTTATTAATAATATGCCTTGCCCTGAGCCTGCTTGGCGGCTGCCAAAGCCATGTGAACGCCCCGGAACTCAGCGGGGAGGAGAGCGGCGGAGGGGCGGAGAGCCCCTATGCCGTGGAGACCCTGAAGCTGGCCGGGGGCACCGACTGGGGCACGCCCAGCCCCTACCTGAACGTGTCCCGGGGTCCGGGCCAGGCCAAGATGCGTCTGGTCTTTGCCAGCCTCCTGGAGAAGGACGAGAGGGGAGACCTGCCCTGGCTGGCGGAGAGCTGGAGCTTTGAAGGGAATGACTATACCTTCACCCTCTTCCGGGGCCTGAGCTTCCACGACGGGGAGCCCCTCACCACGGAGGACGTGGCCTTTACCATAGACTATTTCCGGCAGTACCCCCCGGTGACCAACACTTTGGGGGTGGGGGAGAGCTTTATAATCGATAGCTATTCCATATTGGATGACTATACCATCACCATCACCGTGAAGGAGGCCGACGCCGACACCCTCTCCAACCTGGGCAGCTTTGTGATATTGCCAAAGCACATCTGGGAAAAGGTGGAGGACCCCTACACCTACAATGTGCCGGACTGCCTGGTGGGCAGCGGGGCCTATATGTGTACCGGCTACGAGAGCGCCACCGGCAGCTATGAGTTTACAGCCTATACCGGCTGGGTGAACGGGCAGCAGGCGGCGCAGCGCATACTCTTTGTCCCTGTCAGCGACGAGCTGCTGGCCTTTGAAAACGGGGAGATAGACATAGCCTCCATGCCCGCCGACCTGAAGGACAAGTATATGAACGACCCTGAAATAGGCTTTGTGGAGAAGGCCGACGACATGGGCTATAAAATGCTCATTAACTTTGAACGGCTGCCGGACTTCCTGGACATCTCCCTTCGCCGTGGCGTGTACGCCGCCATTGACCGCCAGTCCATAGTGGACAATGTGTTCCGGGGCATGGGCAGCGTGGGCAGCGCCGGCTATGTGCCGGAGAGCAGCCTGTTTTATAACGAGGACGTGGTGAAATACGACTACGACCCGGAGGCGGCAAAGGATGCGCTGGGGGACGGGGGCTTTGAGATAAGCCTGCTCACCGACGACTCCGCCGACGGAATAAGCATAGCCGAGATAGTGAAGAACGGCCTGGAGGCTGCGGGGATGGAGGTCACGGTGGTGGCGGTGGACTCCGCCGGCCGGGACGACAGGATAAACACCGGGGACTATGACTTTGCCATCGTGGGCAACGGCGGCTGGGGGAATAACCCCCCCAGCTACATGCGCACCCTGTTCTCCGACAGCTCCAAGTACCTGAGCACCAGCCCCGCCTCCATGGGCCCCAGGGGCTACAGCAATGAGGAGATGACCGCCCTTGCCGAGGGCCAGCTGAAGGAGACGGACTTTGAAAAACGCAAAGCCATGTTTCAGGAGCTGGAGCTGCTGGTGAGTGAGGAGATACCTCTCATCGTCCTGGCCAACCAGTCCTCCTACTCCATGTACAGGCAGGACTATTACGACGGCTGGATGAAGACCTATGCCTATCAGCAGGCGGAGCAGAACCGCCTGTCCTATATGGCCCGGTAAGAGCCGGGAGAACAAGACCGCAAAGGAGGAGAGACAGGCAAAATGAAAAAGAAAATACTGCTTTTGCTCTGCTCCTTTGCGGTGATCTATCTGGTGAACTTCACGATCCCCAGGCTGATGCCTGGGGACCCTTTTGATTATCAAAGCGCCGCCGCCGGGGAGGAGAGCAGCACCGAGATGACGGAGGAGCTGAAGGAATACCTCCGCTCCTACTACGGCCTGGACAAGCCCTTTTTCACCCAGCTGTGGGAGAATATCAAGGCCAACCTCCGGGGGGACCTGGGCTACAGCATACACTATAAGAAGGCGGTGTCCGCCCTGCTGCTGGAGCGCCTGCCCTGGACGGCTCTGATAATGTTCTCGGCCCTGGCGCTGAGCCTTATACTGGGCACGTCTCTGGCCCTGCTGGGCCTGCGGCGGAAGAAGCTGGAGGGCGGTCTTTATGCCTTGCTATCCCTACTGGGTGAGCTGCCCCATTTTTTGGTGGGCATACTGCTGCTGTTTCTGGTGGCGGCCCGGGTGGATTGGCTCCCCCTTTCCGGGGCGGTGACTGCCTTCGGCATATACTACAGCGAGTGGGACTGGATAGAGGATGTGCTGCTCCACGCCCTGCTGCCTGTTGCCGCCATGACCCTGGTGACGGCGCCGGGCTTTTACTTCACCGCCAGGGCCAGTTTCCTCAGTATCCTGGAGCGGCCTTATATACTGGCCGCCAAGGCCAAGGGGCTCAAAGAGGGGCGCATCCGGCGGCACTACATCTTCCGCAACGCCCTGCCTCCCATCGTGGCCCGCTTCTTTTTAAGCGTGGGCTCTGCCATAGGCGGCACCATGCTGGTTGAAAACGTCTTTGCCTACCCGGGTCTGGGCACCGTGATGCGGGAGGCGGTGAAGTACCGGGACTATCCCCTTATCCAGGGGGTCTTCCTGCTCAGCACCCTTCTGGTGCTGCTGAGCCTTTTTGCCGCAGACCTGATAAACGCTGCCGGCGACAGGAGAAGGGGGGAGAGCCTGTGAAAAGGATAGTCCTTATCTCCCTGGCCCTTCTGCTGCTGAGCCTGCTCTTTGCCTGGGGGCTGCTGTTTTACCCCATGGACTCCCGCCTCCCCTCCGGGGCCTCCCTGGAAGCCCCCTCAGGAGAACACTGGCTGGGTACCGACAACCTGGGCATAGACATCTTTGCCCAGGTGTCCAGCGGCTTTTTCCACAGCCTGAGCATAGGCCTGGCCACGGCCCTGACCGCCTTCCTTATAGGAGGCGCTCTGGGAGTGGCGGCGGGCTACGCCGGGGGAAGAACGGACCTGTTGGTGGAGTTTCTTATCAATCTCTTCCTCTCCGTGCCCCAGCTGCCCATAATGATAGTTGCCGGGGCCTTCTTCGGCCAGAGCAGCCTGAACATCATCTGCATCATCGCCGCCTTCTCCTGGGCCCCAATAGCAAAGCAGGTGAGGGCCAGGACCATGTCCCTGAGAAAGAGCGGCTATCTGGTGCTGGCCAAAAGCTACGGCGGGAGACTGTGGTATCTTTTCAAGACCCATATGAGCAGGGACATCCTGCCCCTGCTGGCCATAAGCGCCCTGGCGGTGACGGGGCGGGCAATAGTCCAGGAGTCCTCCCTGGCCTTCCTGGGCCTGTCCGACCCCCTGGCAAAGTCCTGGGGACTGATGATAGCCCGCTGCACCGCCTTCAAGGGCATATACTTTACAAATTTCTGGACCTGGTGGCTGCTGCCCCCGGTGCTGGCCCTGGTCCTGTCCACGCTGCTGCTGCGCCTGCTCACCAGGGCGCTGGAGAGCTATTGGCTGGAGAAGGAGTGAGAGAGATGAACAAGCTGCTGGAAGTTAAAAACTTAAGCCTGTCCTACCCGGAGTTCAGCCTCCACCCCCTGTCCTTCAGCCTGGACAAGGGAGAGATAATGGCGGTGGTAGGAGAGTCCGGCTCCGGCAAAACCACTCTTTTGAAGGGCCTCAGCTGCCTCTGGGAGGAGGGCGTGAAGGTCTCCGGCCAGGTGCTGCTGGAGGGCCGGGAGCTGCTGGGCATGAAAGAGGCCCAGCGCAGGCAGCTGCGCATGAGCTCCTTTGCCGTGGCCTTCCAGAACTCCGCTGCCTGGCTGAACCCCAGCATGACCCTCAGGGAGCAGCTGAAGGAGGTGCTCCACCGGGGCTACCCCACCAGGGAGCAGCCGGGGCGGATGAGAGAGCTGATGGAGACCGTGGGACTGAGCCCGGAGGACCTGGGCCGTTATCCCAGGGAGCTGTCCGGGGGCATGGCCCAGCGCTTCCTTTTGGCTACGGCCATCGCCCTGGAGCCCGGGCTGGTGCTGTTGGACGAGCCCACCAGCTCCCTGGACGTGGCGGCAAGGGATGCCTTTGCCGCTTTGGTAAAGCGGCTGAACCGGGAAAAGGGCATAGCCTTCCTGATAATCACCCACGACATGAAGCTGGCCGCCATGCTCAGCAGCCGCATGATGGTGCTGTATAACGGCCATGTGGAGGAGATGGGCAGCACGGCGGAGATCCTGGACTATCCCAGGCACCCCTATACCCGAGGGCTGATAAACGCATCCACCGGGCTGAACATCGTCCGGGACGTGTGGGGCATACGGCCGGAGCTCAAGGTGGACAAGCCCCATCACAGCTGCCCCTTTTACGGCCGCTGCACCCAGAGCCTGCCCCTGTGCGGCCGGGAGGCCCCGGAGCTGAAGGATTGGGGCGACGGGCGGCTGGTGGCCTGCCTGCGGGGGGGCATCATCACCTTGCTGGAGGGCCGGGGCATATCCAAGGCCTACGGCCGCCAGCAGGTGCTGGAGGATGTGTCCATAAAGGTGCGCAGCGGAGAAGTGGTGGCCCTGGTGGGCCGCTCCGGCTCCGGCAAGACCACCCTGGCGGGGATACTGGGGGGCTACCTCACAGACTTTGAGAAGGGCAGTCTCCTGTTCCAGGAAGAGGTTGCGGACATGGAGACCCTCCACCGCCGGGAGGGGGGAGTGCAGATGGTGTTCCAGGACAGCGAGACCGCCCTGAACCCCCACATGACAGTGCTCCAGGCGGTGTCGGAGCCCCGGCTGCTGGCAAAGCTGGGCCGGGAGGAGGAGACGGCCCTCTCCGCTCTGGCCGACGTGGGCCTGCCCACGGAGGAGAGCTTTTTGAAAAAGAAGATAAAGACCCTCTCCGGGGGCCAGAAGCAGAGAGTGTCCATAGCCCGGGCTTTGACCATGGAGCCGGCGGTGCTGCTGGCGGACGAGCCCACCTCCATGTTGGACCCCTCCAGCAAGGCAAATCTCCTGCGGCTTTTGAAGAGCCTGCAAAACAGCTACGGCTTCAGCATGCTGCTGGTGACCCACGATCTGGAGAGCGCCCTGAAGGTGGCGGACCGCTGCTTTTTGCTGAAGGACAGGAGGCTGGAGGAACTGCGTATCTCCGACTATGTGAGCAGCAGTATAGACAGCGTGTTTGAGGACTGAATACAGGCAAACAGAAACAGCCGGTTTTCCGTGAAGTAACGGAAAACCGGCTGTTTTAGCGGTTTGGTCGCTCAAGAGATATGCTTTGTGCCATAGTCGGGCTGGATACGCAGGCCGGAGCCAGGGACAGAACGACTATAGTATTCTAACGGCGTCAATATAGTCTCCGGCTGCCAGACGGCCGCTGCCTGGAGGAACAAGGCCGATGAGATCACAATTATCAAAGGATGAGATGTTGCCGTTGCCCCGCCCTGAATGCTCTGCAAATACTGCCCTGCCGCAGTCGACCTCAATATGTCCACGCAGCAGACGGAGAACGGAGCTCTCCTTGGGCAGGGGATATTTGATTGGAAGACGGATTCTTTCCGGCAGCAGCTGGGACTTTCCGCAGAGTTTCCTGATATAGGGCATTGCAAGCAGCAGCAGTCCCATGATTGCAGCGGCGGGATTCCCTGACAGGTTGAGCAGCAGCTTGCCGTTTTTTACCGAGGCAAGTATTGCCCCGCCAGGTTTCATATTTACTTTCCAAAACAGGATCTCTGCTCCCAAAGCTTTGGCCGTGCTCAAAGCATAGTCGTAATCGCCTACAGAGGAGCCGCCGGTGCTTATGACAAGGTCGGAGCTCTCAAGAGCCTGGGCGCTTAGCTGAAGTATTTCAGAGGACTCATCAGGAGCGATGCCAAGATAACGGAAATCCAGCCCCTCGCTTTGAAGAAAAGCACCGATAGCGGCAGCGCTGCTGTTGTAAATGGAATATTCGTCTCTGACCTTTCCCGGCTCCCTCAGCTCGGAGCCGGTGGAGATGAGAGAAACTACGGGCTTTGAAAATACAGGCAGCAGAGAAAGGCCCTGAGATGCGAGCACGCCCAGAAGCGCCGGGGAAAGAACTCTGCCGGCACTTGCCAGCAGCTCTCCCCGCTCATAATCTTCTCCGGCATGGATTATGTTGGTGTCGGGGGCGTAGTTTAAGCCGACGAAGATTTTCCCGTCCAGCAGTTCCACGTCCTCTTGCTTTACCACCAGGTCCGCCCCTTCTGGGACTGGGGAGCCGGTGTAGATCCTCACAGCCTCACCCGGAGCGACAGCTCCGGCGGCGGCGCCTGCGGCGACTTTCCCGCTGACAGAAAGCTGCCCCGGGCAGTCGGTGCTTCTCAGAGCATAGCCATCAAAAGGGCTCTTGGGAAAAGGGGGTACAGGGAAGGAGGCATAGATGTCCTCCGACAGTGTGCGGCCCAAAGCGGAGTATAGGGATATCTGTTCTGTTCTGTAAACGCAGGGAAGGGCAAGGAGAATGTCCCTTGCCGCCTCCGCTTCAATATGATCAATCATAAGGCTTCTACCCTCATCAGTTCCAGCTCTCCACCTGGGCAAGCAGCATTCTGTGAATATCCTCCCGGCTGCACAACTCGATTGGGTAAACGGCGGCCTTGGGGTGATTGATGACGCATTCCAGAAATTGAGTGCCCCGGTGGTTCTTCACGGCTGCAAGCACAGGAGTGTCACCCTCAAGACAGGACAGAACGGCGGAGCAGAACTTGGGGGAGGATGCCTCCATAAAGCCCAGCTCGTCCATCAGGATTATTCCTTCAGGCCGGCTTTTCAGATACTCAATGCCGAGAGTCTCGAATATCCGGGAATTGACACTGCGCTGCCTGCCGTTGCAGCTGCCGATATGGTTTGCCGGGGACATGGGTGTTCCCGGGCAGCGGGCGGAGCGGATATATATATTGTGCCGCCCGCTGGAATCCGGCTGATCCGAATAGGTATAAAAGCCATAGACAGGTCTGGTGCTGTGAGAAAGAAGCTCCAGGATCAATTCCGTTTTACCTGAATTCCTGTCTCCCAGGATAAGAAGGTGCTTTTTTTCCATATCGAAAAACTACCTGCGCTTAGGATGAGCCAAAGCAGGACCAATGGTCCGCAAAGGCAATATCAGTATTCTACGTCAATCACAGTGGACGCTATCTCGTAAGGCTGGGCTATCCACACGTAGGGAAGGGACTTGATGTACTGCATGGCCTTCTGGTACTGTACGGCGCCAAAGGGACGACCAAAGACATGGGAATGTACGGTTATCCAGAACACAGCCTTCTCCTCGGGATGATTTGCATACCAGCCCTCAAATTCACTCACCAGGGCTTTGTAATAAAAGTCAGCCTGATTGCCGTAACGCACATAGATGGGCATGTCGTTTACATTCATGGTAAAAGGCATGAGGCAGAGATCGCCCTTGTGGGTCTTCTGGATCATGGGCATATCGGAACCCATCCAGTCCCAGGTGTATTTGATGCCGTTTTCTACCAGCAGCTGATTGGTGATGAGACTGCCGGTGCAGCGGGGGCTGCCATAGCCTACAGGATGTTTGCCGCTGACCTCAGTTATAAGGTCTATGCAGCGCTTCATCTGCTCCCGCTCTGTGGCCTCATCAAGATAGACAGGGAGGATATTTTGAGCATAGGAGTGAATGCCTATCTCGTGGCCCAGAGAAGCTGCTTGGGCCAGCAGCTGGGGGTGGCGCTCAGCCATGATGCCGCTGGCAAAAATGCTTCCTACCAGCCCCTCTTCCTTGAATATCCTCAGCAGACGGGGCAAACCGTCATTGGCCGCATACTCTGCCCAGCCCTGGTTGGCTGTGTCAAGGTATCCGGGTTTGAGCGGATTGCCCATAGGGCCGATGCCAGGGGCGGAGGTATCCTCCCAACCTTCAAACATAACGCTGAATGTGACGGCAATATTCTTGCCCTGGGGCCATTCTCTTTTCATAATAATTTTTCCTTTCTGTGACAATAGGATTTGGATACATAATAGCCTTTGATTTTTTCGACTCTTACCTGATTGTAAATATAGATAAGAACTGGATCATTTTCAATGGATTTTTACGCAGACTTTGTAAGCGATAGTACAAAAAATGGCAATTTATATTACTACAGTGCAAAAAGATAATATTGCTGTTGCTTTTTTTGCACAAATATTATAATATCTATATGAGCAAGACTTACAAGAAAGGGCTTTTTATAGAAAGCCAAGGCCTGTTTTTTAAAAGCGAGGGACCATAGTTGTGATTGTGTCAAAGAATATAAGGGACTTGATAAATGTGGATAATTGGCAGAAGATGCAGGATTCCATCACTGACGTGACGGGAGCCTATATAATCGTCTGCGATTCCAAAGGCAAGCCGGTCCTGACCAACAGCAATCCCTGTGGATTTTGCTCGGCGGTCATGGAATTTTCCGTGCTCAACGACATGTGCTTCAGATGCAGGGCTTTGGGCGGCTATGAGGCGTTTACCAGAGAAGCAACTTATATATATAAATGCCATATGGGACTGCTCAATGCAGCCGTCCCTTTATTCGCCGGCGACAATTATCTGGGCTTCAGCGTGGTTTGCGCCCGATGTGCAGAAGGGGATGCAGACTTTGAAAAAGTGGAGCCCATATATCCCTTCTCCCAGGGGGAAACCAGGCCCAGAGAATCAAAAAACCTGATAAGCAAAAAACACGGCATGACCCCTGTCTCAACAGAAAAGTTCAGAAAAATAGTGGAAATGCTTGAGAATATAAATAGATATGCTATCTCGGAATCTATGAAGGCGGATGCGTTTAAGCCGGAGAGCCCGGAGAGCCCAAAAGAACACTGGCCAGACGAGAAAACGGCTCGGCAAGGGACGGAGACTGCAAGAGGCTCCTATGGGGATGTGAGCCTTCTGTTTCCCGCTTTCGATTATATAGCAGTACATTTCAGAGAAAAGATCTCCATCCAATATCTTGCGGACCTGTGCCATATCAGCCCAAGCTATTTCAGCCGGCAGTTTGCCAAGGAGACCAGAGAAAGCCTGCCGCATTATATATTGAAGCTGCGCATCTCATATGCAAAACAGCAGCTATCTACCACCGATAAAAGCATTGCCGAGATAGGGTTTGATGCGGGATTTGGCGACAGCTCGCATTTCATCAAATCATTCAAAAAATTTGAAAACACTACGCCTTTGCATTACAGGCAGACGGTAAAATAATAAGAGAGGTGCGGTACATGTCAAAAATTGAAAGCGGTAACTGGAATCAAATGCAGTGGGTGGAGATAAGAGAAGGAGTTAGAAGGATAGTTTTTGCAATGGGCTCAAAACTGGCAAGCTATGAGATTGGAGAATACACCATGGGACACGCACTCAGACCCCACAGCCACCCAAATGAACAGATGTCTGTCTGCCTTAAGGGGCGCTGCGATTACTATGTGGACGGTAAGCCCTATGCTATGGAAGAGGGGGCCTGGATAGTGATCCCGGCAGGTGTATCCCACTTTATCTATGTCCACGAGGAGGGAGAGCCCTGCCTTATGATGGACGTGGCGACACCTACCCGGCCAGACAGAGCGGAGGATTACCGCAGAGCCGTGGAAAGGCTGCGGGAAGCGGAACAGGCAGAATAGCATAATTGTACAATTTGTTGTCTTTTTAAACAGAACAGATGCGGAGTATTGTTGAATATTTCTGCTCTGTTCTTTTTTATGCCTTCACAGGTCACACATTTTGGGGATAATTGCTTTTTTAACAATAGCATTATTTTTCTATAATATTATTTTATTTATGTGCAGTTAAATACAATAATATTTCTTGAGATACCGTTAGAATAAAATCAAATCAAATATCAGAAGATATTTGAAATCGAATACCTATACATTTTGGAAAGGAATGAGGATATGAAAAAATTAGTCGCATTGTGCTTGGTATTCCTCATGGTATTCGCAATGGCCGCTTGCGGTCAGAGCGAAGCCCCGGCTGCCGAGCCCGAAGCCACTGAGGCTGCTGCTGATGAAGCCCCCGCCGCAGAGGCCGAAACCACAGAGGATGGCGCTATGCCCGATGTTAGCGGTTCCTACAATATAGGCACTGCCTCCATCGGCGGAGCTTTCTACCCCTTTGGTCAGGAGATCGCAAACCTTGTTGGAGCCTACACGAACCTGAACATGGTTCCTGAAGTGACCGGCGGCGCAACGGAAAATCCCCGCCTGCTGGCTGACGGAAGCTGCGATTTTGCTATAACCAATGAAAACGTGGCTGTCTATGCCATCAATGGCGAGGATGCTTTTGAAGGCACCCAGATAGAGATGTATGGCATGGGAAGACTTTACCCCTCCGTTTTCCACATCGTGGCTCTTGAGGGCAGCGGCATTGAAAGCATTGCCGACCTTAAGGGCAAGAGAGTTGCTGTTGGCCCTGCCGGCGGCGGCACCCTGCCTGTTCTCAACCAGCTGTTCCCCTACTACGACATGACCATTGATGATATCGTGGCTTCCTACCTGCCCTACACCGACGGCCTGACTCAGCTGTCCGACGGCAATGTGGATGCAGCTATCGCTCTGGGCGGCTACCCCAACTCCGCCGTTCTGGAGGCTTCTGCCACTAAGGATATCATGCTCATCCCCATAGATGAGGAAATCTGGACCCAGTTCATTGAAGATTATCCCTACTACAGCAAGACTCTGGTAACCAAGGATTATTACAACTGCGAAGAGGACTGCTACCTCATAGGCATTCCCAACGTCCTGGTGGTCCGCCCCGGCATTGATGATGATGTGGTATATGCAGTGACTAAGGCTATTTTTGACAACATTGAGGAGTTCCAGGCAGCCAACGCCAATGCCCGAGACCTCTCCATGGAAAATGCCAGCTCCATGAGTATTGAGTGGCACCCCGGTGCGGCCAAGTATTTCCAGGAGCATGGATACGAAGTGGGCTGAGATAGGAGCCCAAGCCCCAACTTAAATAATTCGCTGCATATTATTTAAACTCAAATTGTACAGACGGAGAAGGCGGCGAGATATTCGCCGCCTTTTCTGATACACCGATTTTCGACAGGAGACAACAATGAGTGAAAATATTGTAAAAAAAGAGAGCAGCTTCGATAAGATCACAGACAAAATAGTGTTTGTTGTTGCTTTTGCGATTGGCCTGATGCACATACTCAATGTGGCCGGCCTTCTGCTGCTTTCTTCAACCACTATACGCTGCGTGCATTTGATGGCCATGATGGTCATCTGCTTTCTCAGCTTCACCAAGGGAGAGAAGAGGACCCCCCTTAACAAGACCCTGAAGGTGATATATGCTGCGCTGTCTGTAGCGTGCTCCGTGTATATGCTGACCCGTTGGGAGGATATCTCCAACAGCGGCGGTGTGAGCACGATGATGGATGCAGTTTTCGGACTGATTATGGTGCTCTTGGTGCTGGAGGCTACCAGACGCCGGGTGGGCGCCGTGCTGTCTGTGATATGCGTAGTATTCCTTATCTATCCGTTTATATGCACCTACCTCCCCGGAATACTCATGGGCAGGGGATACACCTTCAAGCGGGTGTTCACCTTCCTCTTTATAACCAGCGACGGACTTTACGGCATTCCTATAAGCGTATCCGCTCAGTACATTATCATGTTCTGCATATATGGAGCTTTCCTCAGCGAGTTCGGTGCGGCAAAGTTCCTGTTTGAGTTCTCCTCCGTAGTGACAAAGAAGCTCTCCGCAGCCACTGCAAAAACCTCCATCGTGTTTGCGGCGCTGGTCGGAATGATTTCCGGCTCCGCAGCAGGCAACGTAGCCATCTCCGGCACTCTTACCATCCCCATGATGAAACAGAGGGGATACGATACCGATAAAGCCGGTGCGATCTCAGCTGTGGCCGCTACCGGCGGACAGATCATGCCACCTGTCATGGGCGCTGCGGCGTTTATAATGGCCGAGATGACAGGATATCCCTACCTCAGGATTATGGAAGCGGCAATCATTCCCGCTGTTCTGTACTACCTGTCTCTTACCTTTGTTGTTCACTATGAAGCAAAGAAGGATAACATCGACCAGGCCGGCAGCGGCGAGTACAGATATATGAAAGATATACTCAGGGAAGGCTGGTACAATCTGGTCCCCGTTATCCTGCTTGTGGTGATGCTGCTCATCGGCTATTCGCCTATTAAGTCTGCATACTACTCCGCCATTTCCCTTATATTGGTTTACATCGTTGCAAAGATTATTCGTAAGGAACCCTTTGTGAAGGACACGGTGAACAAGATAATCCACGCCATAGTCAGCGGCTCCAAGGACACTTCCACAATGGCTGTTGCCTGTGCCGCTTCCGGCATAATCGTGGGCATCCTCTCTCTGTCCGGACTGGGCTCCAAGCTCTCTACCCTGATAGTTACTATCTCCGGCGGCAAGGTCTTTGTGGCTCTGTTCCTCACCATGATAGTATCCATTATCCTTGGTATGGGCCTGCCTACCACCGCTGCATATCTGGTGCTGGCCTCTGTTGTGGTTCCCGCACTGACCAAGATGGGGCTGCCTCTTCTCACGGCCCATATGTTCGTGTTCTTCTTCGGCTGCATCTCCACCATTACCCCCCCTGTTGCCCTGGCTTCCTATGTGGCGGCAGGAATTGCAGGCGGCACACTAAACAGGGTGGGCTGGCTGGCCGTCAAATACGGGCTTGTAAGCTTTGTGCTTCCTTATATGTTCGTGTACGGTCCCAGCCTGCTCATGGAAGGTGCCTTCTCCGCTATACTGCTCACCATTGTTGCCAGCGTTGTGGGTGTGTTTGGAATAGCCCTGGGTATAGTTGGATATTTCAGAACAACAGTCAAACCTGTAGAGAGGGTAATATTTATTATTGCCGGCTTCTTCATGGTGCTTGAAGGCCTGGTCACGGATGTGATAGGCCTGGCCGGAATCGCTGCAATGGCAGCCATCAACGTGATCCGTGCAAAAAAGGAGAATCCCCAGACTCCGGCAGAAGCATAAGGCGAAAACAATATAGACGGAGGAATTTTATATGAAAGGCATTGAGACCCAGGGACTTGTGGGAGCCATTGATATGCATGTGCATTGTATGCCTGACTATGTCCCCCGGTATGGCGACGCTATTGCTTTGGCACAGGAGGCTGCCGAGGCGGGGATGAGAGGGCTGGTTATCAAATCACATCTGATCCCCACCATAGGATCTGCACAACTGGCAAATGAAATCGTACCTGAAACGACAATTTTCGGCTCTGTAGCCCTTAATGCACCTGCGGGGGGACTTAACCCCCGCACGGTGATCGCAAATATCAAGGCAGGGGCAAAGGTGTTCTGGCTGCCCACCATTGATGCGGCCTTCGGATATAAAAAGGCCCTGGAGGGGCACTGGATAAAAAACTACAATGGCGGCGGAAACTTCAACCGTGAGATCGAATATATGACCGTCACCGACGAAGCAGGGGAGCTTAAAGACGAAGTCCGGGATATCGTAGATATCTGCAAGGAGAATAATGTTTGCCTTGCTTCCGGCCACATTTCCCCTGAGGAAGCTCTTCAGGTCGCAAAATATGCCCATGAAATAGGATATACCCAATATGAAGTAACCCATCCAAATATCTGGAGCGAATTTACGTTTGAGAAGCTCAGGGAGCTTACAGAACTGGGAGCCACGCTGTCCATCGCTTATGGCTGCACTCTTCCCCACAATGGCGGCGTGCACCCCAGCTATCTCGTAGACATGATCAAGTATGTGGGCGCTGAGCACTGTACCATGATAACGGACTTCGGCCAGGTATATTCCCCCTCGCCCATAGAAGGATTTCGTGTGTTCAGGGCGCTGATGAGGCGCTTTGGCTGCGACACCCGTGAGTTGGACCTTATGATGAAGGTGAACCCGGCAAGGATGCTGGCGCTGGATTAAAAGTGTCGGAAAGGGAAAGGCCTCATCGGCTATGGAGGATGAAGGCCTTTCCCATAGCGGGAGTGTTTAAAATGAAGAGTTTAACCTTATCCCTGCAAGTTGTAGGGCCCCTTTTCCTGCTTATGGCTGTGGGCTTCTTTCTTCGCCGTATTGATATGCTGGACGGGCAGACCACGGCCAGAATGAGCACAGTTACATTCAGGATTTTTTTATCCACTCAGACCTTCAGCAACATATATTCCTGCAACCTGGCCCAGGTTTGGGACGGCCGCGAGGTATTGATAAACATTTTCCTCATGGCTTTGAATTTCATAATAGCTCTCGCAGCAGCTGCTTTTCTGCAGAAAGACAAAAAAAGGAAGGCTTCCCTGGTACAGGGAATGTTCCAAAACAGCTACATCACCTTTGGCGTGCCCATGGTCTCTGCCGCCTATGGTTCCGGCAGCACCGGCATGGTGTCCATGATGACCGCCCTTATAGTGCCCCTTAAAAACCTGATCATTGTCGCCGACATGTCGGCGGCATGCAGCAAGAAAAAAAGCGCAGTAGATCTGGCGCTCAATGTGCTTAAAAACCCCTTTTTCCTGGGAGGCGCCCTGGGATTTGCCGTCAACCTGCTGGGGATCAAGCTGCCCGTAATAGTCGAGCAGACCGTGAGCAACCTGGCAAAAGCTGCAACGCCGATGGCTCTGCTTCTCCTGGGAGCTTCCCTGTCCTTTAAGAGCATGAAGGACTATAAAAAAGACATCATTTGGGGCGTGCTGATAAAGATGCTTTTGATGCCCGCTGCCCTCCTGCCTTTGGCAGTGGCCTTCGGACTCAGAGGCTCGTCCCTCATGTCCACGCTTATTATGCTGGCAGCCCCGCCGGCTACCAGCGCTCACATAATAGCCAAGGAAATGGGCGCTGACAGCGAACTTGCAAGCCAGCTGACAGTCATTGGTTCCGCCGTATCTTCGCCCACCTTATTTGTACTGATCTTTGTTTTGAAATACCTCAATTATCTGTGAATAATTGTGAACATACCTGCACTGTGATATGCACAGTCCAAGAACATAAAACCATTCGGCAAGGAGGAAAGCATGAACACAAGAAGACGGGAGTTTGCAGTAAAACTGCTGGGTACGGAATGTGACCCGGATTACCGCCGGGATATTTTGGACAGCATCCTGAACGGCACTCACAAGCTTGCTCCCTTGCAGAGGAAGACTCCGTGCAAGGCGGCTCCTAAAGAGGGTGAGGAGGCGGTCCCTACCGTCTGCCAGTCCTGCCACACCACCTGCGAGTGTATTGCTTATCGGGACAAAGAGACCCACAGGGTGCTGAGGGTGGAGGGTGACCCGGACTCTCCTCAGACCAGGGGCATTATTTGCTCAAAGGGCCTGGCCTCACCCGATCTCTGCTACAATCCAAAGCGCATTTTGACTCCCCTGAAGCGAGTCGGAAAGCGGGGAGAGGGGAAGTTTGAACCAATAAGTTGGGAAGAGGCCCTGGATACAACAGCGGAAAATCTCAAAAAATACCGCAGCGAGTACGGCCCTCAGGGAGTAGCCATCCTGGAGGGTACAAAGCGGGGGTGGAGCCGGGTTTTCAGCAGATTCGCCTATGCCTTTGGCACCCCGAATCACGGCGCCGCCGGATGGGCCCAGTGCTTCCTGCCCAGAACAACGGAGTGCAATATAACCTTTGGCCCGGGAGCTCTTTACAGCGAGACCCAGGACTATCCAAACGCCCAGTGCATTCTGGTGTGGGGCTGCAATCCTCCCACATCCTGGCCTGTACGGGCAAACGATATTATGGAGACGAGGCAGCGCGGCGCAGCGCTTATCGTTGTGGACCCCTATCTCTCAGAGATCGCCGCCAAAGCGGATATCTGGCTGCAAATCAGGCCGGATACCGACATGGCTCTGGCTCTGGGTATGCTCCATATAATCATTAAAGAAAAACTTTACGATGAAAAATTCATAAACGAGTGGACAGTGGGCTTTGACGAGCTGTGTAGATCCATTGAAGAATATACCCCGGAATGGACCGCAGAGAAGACGGGAGTGGATAAGGAGCTGCTTTTGAAAGCCACGAGAGTCTATGCAAAATGCCCGGCCTCATCCCTGTGCCGCAGTATGGCGCTGGACCAGGTGCATGACAGCCTGCAGGTGTGTCGGGCAACCTCCATCCTCATATCCATTACCGGCCATGTGGGGAAGCCGGGCTGCAACGTAGTGGGCTCCTCCAGAGGAGAGATCTCTCAAAATACTTTTGATTTCATCCGGGACTATCAGATACCCGAGGAAGTTCAAAAGCTGAGATGCGGATATGATAAATTCCCTTTCCTCACACGCAGACCCTGTACCATCCCCTCCGCCCACATGCCCACGTTCTGGCAGCAGGTGGTCAGCGGGGAGCCATACCCCATACCCTGCGCAATGATATTCGGCAGCAATGCCATCGTGAGCTATACAAACTCCAACGTGGTGGAAAAAGCTCTCAGCGGACTGGAATTTCTCGCTGTGGCAGACATGTATATCACGCCCACGGCAAAGTATGCAGATATCATATTCCCTGTTTCCACCTGGCTGGAGAGGGAAAATATCCTGAGCAATTTCCAGACTGACAATACCCATACGCTCTTCCAGCAGCCTGTGACCCATACGCCGGGGACCAAAAACGATATTGAGATACTATATCTTCTGGCGAAGAGGCTGGGATTTGAAGACCGCTTCTGGGAGACCCCGGAAGCTCTGTACGACTATCTTCTCAGTCCCACGGGGAAAACATACAGGGAATGTGTGAAAGAGCGCAGGCTGTATGCTCCGCTGGAGTACGAAGTGTACAGGAAGAAAGGATTCAAAACTCCGTCGGGCAAGATAGAACTGTACTCCAAGCTTATGGAGGAAAAGGGCTGCGACCCGCTGCCCAGATACACCCCCTCCTTCCAGAGCATCCAGGATACCCCGGAGCTGGCCGCTGAGTATCCTCTTATAATGACTACGGGGCGGCATGAGAACGCTTTCCGTATCTCGGAGAACCGGCTCAACCCCTACCTGAAGGAGTTGGTACCCAAGCCTTATCTGGAGATAAACGCCGACACGGCGGCCAAACTGGGCATCTCCGACGGGCAGAAGGTCCTGGTGGAAAGTCCTGCCGGAAAGGCCTTTGCCTATGCCAGATGTACCTACGGTATTTTGCCGGAAGTAGTAATGGGTATCTCCGGCTGGTGGTACGAATTCAACATTAACAAGACTGTCCCCTGGGGACAGTACTCTCAGGGGATCGGCTCGGTAAGCTGCAGGGGTTATCTGTGCAGAGTCAGCCCGGCAGAGGAATAATAGGGGGTCGAAGAAATGGAAAATTTGTATTTGCTCATAGACCTGGACAGATGCTACGGCTGCAAGGTGTGCCAGACAGCCTGCAAAATGGAACATGGGCTGCCGGTAGGAGTGCAAAGCTGCATTGAACCGCTGCGACATGAGCGCCGGGACGGCTCCGGCAAGCTTCAGTGCGACTTCGTGCCTACGGTGTGCCTTCATTGCAGCGAAGCGGAATGTATGAAGGCATGCCCCGCCGGGGCCATCACCCGGGACGATAACGGCTTTGTTCAGATCTCTGGGGAGGAATGCATAGGCTGCGGCTCCTGTGAAGCGGCATGTCCATACGGTGCGGTCACAGTAGCCGAGATGGCAGAGTCTGTAAAAGCTGTCAAGTGCGACCTGTGTGTGGAACGCAGGGGAAGAGGAATGGAGCCGGCTTGTGTGCAGCACTGCCTGGGCCAGGCTATCACTCTTTGCACGGGGGCAGAACTTGAAAGCAGAACACAGGGACGGAACAAGTGGTCCGTCGGGCATACCGTATATATGTCCAGCAAGATGACAAAACTTTATGAATGATTCAAAAGTGGAGAACGCAGCAAATGGATAAATTGGAAGAACTTCAGTATAAGAAAGAAAAGCTCCTGGAGGGCGGCGGCAAAATGAAGATATTCAAGCAGCATGCCTCCGGGAAGCTCACTGCAAGGGAGCGGCTGGAGCTGCTGTTCGATGCCAACAGCTTTGTTGAGATCGACCCCTTTATTACCCACCGCTGCCATCATTTCGGCATGGAGGAGACGCTCTATGACGGAGACGGCGTTGTTGGCGGCTATGGGCGTATCGACGGAAGGATAGTGTTTGCCTATGCGCAGGACTTTACCGTGCTGGGCGGCTCTCTGGGAGAGATGCAGGCAAACAAAATCTGCAAGATCCTGGACACGGCCTGCAAAACAGGAGCTCCTGTGGTGGGCATGAACGACTCCGGCGGAGCCCGGATACAGGAAGGCATAGAAGGACTGGCAGGCTATGGAAAGATCTTCTTCCGCAATACCCGAGCCTCCGGGGTAATACCCCAGATCACTGCCATAATGGGCCCCTGCGCCGGCGGTGCAGTTTATTCTCCGGCGCTGACCGACTTCATTTTCATGGTGGACAAGACAAGTAAAATGTTTATAACCGGCCCGGACGTAATCAAGACAGTGACCGGCGAGCAGATATCCGCTGAGCTGCTGGGAGGTGCCAAGTCCCACAATACCAAGAGCGGAGTGGCCTCCTTCATGGATGACACCGACCAGCAATGCATAGAGCATATACGCAGACTTCTGTCATACCTGCCGTCAAACTATCTGGAAGAGCCGCCCGCCGGTCCGCTCAACGATGATTCCAACCGCCTTAACCTTGAGTTCAGGGACATTCTTCCGGATAACCCCAATAAGGCATACAACATGTATGACATCATAAAAGGCATTTCCGACAACGGCGAGTACCTGGACGTAATGGAAAGATTTGCCACCAACATGATAACCTGCTTTACCCATATCCACGGCAGGACCGTGGGAGTCATCGCAAACCAGCCGTCCAAGCTGGCAGGCTGTCTTGATGTGGATGCCTCTGATAAAGCGGCCAGGTTTATACGTTTCTGTGACGCCTTTGGTATTCCTCTGCTGACTCTTGTTGACGTTCCCGGCTTTCTGCCCGGCGTGAATCAGGAGTATAACGGCATCATACGCCACGGTGCAAAGATGCTGTATGCATACAGTGAGGCTGTGGTGCCAAAGCTGACCCTTATAGTCAGAAAGGCATACGGCGGTGCATATCTGGCGATGTGCTGCAAGGATATGGGAGCAGATATTGTCTATGCCTGGCCCAATGCAGAAATTGCCGTTATGGGCCCCGACGGGGCCGCCAATATAATTTTCCGTGATGTGGATGGCGAGGAGCGGAAAAAGAGAATAGAAGAATACAAGGAAAAGTTTGCAACGCCCTATATTGCTGCCTCAAGAGGCCTGGTGGACGATGTAATTGACCCGGCGGACACAAGGAAAATGATCATCGCTGCCTTTGAAATGCTGCAGAGCAAAAAGCGCAGCCGGACTGAAAGATTCCACGGCAATATTCCGCTTTGAGAGAGGGAGGCCAGAGTTCAATGAACAGCAGATCTGTCAAAGGCAAGAAAGACTCTGGGAAAGGCCTTGGCTCAGCTTCGGCTCAGGCTTCCGCAGAGACGGAAAAGATCCTTAAAGCCGCCCTGGCCAAGTACATGGGACTGGACCCGGAGAGTTTCCGCCTGGTAAGTTATCGGGAGCTGCGGGAAGAGGAGCTGGAGGAAAGACCAGTATATTTAAACACCGACGGAGGCAACAGAAATGAGAAACTTTACAGTAAAGATAGATGGAAAAGCCTATGACTGCGAGGTGGAGGAAACCTCGCCTGTAAGGGCAGAGAGAAACAAGGTGCGCTCCCCCATGGAAGGCCGGGTCCTCAGCGTAGAGAAAAAGCAAGGCGAGCGGGTGAAGGCCGGGGAATGCATCATGGTGCTGGAGGCTGTAAAGACCCAGGAGGAGATATTGGCTCCCTGCGACGGAAAGATAGCGGTCATGGTCCCGGAGGGAGAGACCGTTGGCAAGGACGACTTCCTGGTTATGGTGACAGGCTAAGAGCGCTGTACAAAATATGGAAAGAGCGACGCTGGCGATCCTAGCCGGAGGAAAGAGCAGACGCTTTGGGGAAGACAAGGCCCTTGTAAAGATAAACGGCGCTACCGTCACTGAAGAGATGGTGCACAAGTGCGCCTCCCTTTTTGATGAGATCCTCATATGCGGTAGTGGCAGCCCCAAATTTTCTATTCCGGGAATACGGGAGATAGGGGATATATACTGCGACGCAGGGCCAATGGGCGGACTTCATGCGGCTCTGAGCTGTGCAAGGAACGATACCCTGTTCATCATGGCCTGCGATATGCCATTTTTCAGCGTGGAACTGGCGGAACACATACTTGCGGAGGGGGAGGGATGTCCCCTGTGCCTGCCCTGCGCAGAAGGAAAGGTTGAGCCGCTGTTTGCAATGTATCGCAGAGAGGTGCTCCCGATGGTGACAGAGCTGTTGGAGAAAGGGAAGTTCAGTATGCTCCGCCTGCTGGACTATCCCGGCGCAAAGCTGCTGGAATGCAGCCAATGGCTCAGCAGTAAAAACTGCCGGCATGCTTTCTACAACATGAATTTCAAGGCAGACTTTGAGAAGATAAGATCACCTTTGGCCCGGAAGGGCATGACAGATTTACAGAAGTAAGGAGGCCTTCAAAAGTGACTATCAGCTATGAACAGGAGATAAAGCTGTGCCGTGCTATGCTGGCTGCGGTGGGCATGAATGAGGAAGATGCTGCCGGCCTGAGCGAAGTTGTGACGCACTCGGATTTTACCGGCGTTTATTCCCACGGACTCTCAAGATTTGCAAATTATATCAAGCATTTTAACAACCATGTCTACAAAGCCGATGCAGACATGAAGGTCGCCGGCGAGCAGGGGGCAACGGTAAAGATGGATGCCGACTACGGCTCCGGGGTAGTTGCGATGAACAGGCTGTACGCCCAGCTGGTGGAAAAGGCCAAAAAGTATGGGGTGGCAGTGGGAACGGCAAACCACTCCACCAACATCGGCTGCGGCAGCTACTATGCGCTGAGAGCCGCAAAGGACGATATGATAGGCATATTTGTAGCAAATACAGTTTGCGTTATGGCCCCCTATGGAGGCTGTGAAAAGCTGCTGGGCACAAACCCGATAATAGTTGGGGTCCCCTCAGGCGAGGAATACCCCATTATATTGGACATGGCCACAAGTCTTGTGGCAAACGGCAAGATCCAGGCTGCCGCCAGGGAAGGAACTCCTATACCCCAGGGATGGGCGCTGGACAAGGACGGAAATCCATGCACAGACCCAACAAAATCCTTTGCCCTGCTGCCAGCGGCAGGATACAAGGGATACGGGCTTGCGGTAATCGTGGATGTGCTGTCGGCTCTGTTGGCCGGGGCCAAATACGGCAGGAACATAGGCGTGCCCTATACCGGAGGAATAGAGGATACGGGCCTTGCCTGCATCCTTATAGATATCTCAAAATTCAGAGATATAGAACAGTTCAAGGCAGAGGCCGACGACTACATCCGTATGCTGAAGGGCAGCAAAAAAGCTGCCGGATTCAACGAAATTTTTATGCCCGGGGAAATAGAGTTTAAAAAGCTGGAGAAGAATATGAAGACGGGGATAGAGGTCCCCGAAAATCTCAGCAAGGAGCTGGCAGAGCGTGCCGCATTCAATGGTCTTGTCCCCCAGGGTACTAGCTTTGAACAGCTGATCGAAACTGTTTGTAATTGATTTGCATGGCTTTGTCTTAGGATAAGGGCAAAAAATCATATTATAAATTTAAACGGAGGACGATTATGAGTTACTTCAAAGAAAACGAATGGTGGGCCAGTCCCTATAATGAGGAGCCCGAAGTACAGGCACAGATGCAGCTTGCCGGGAAGATAGAGATACATGACGCTACTCTACGTGACGGCGAACAGACTCCGGGCGTTGTATTCGGCATTGACGACAAGGTCAGAATTGCCGAGATGCTCAATGAGCTGGGTGTGGAGAGAATAGAAGCCGGCATGCCTGCTGTATCAAAACAGGACCAGGCTGCAATAGAGGCGATCTCCAAACGCAACCTGAAGAGCAAGATATTTACTTTTGCCCGGGCCATGAAGGCTGATATCGATATGGCTGCTGACTTGGGGGCTAGCGGTGTGGTCATCGAGGTACCCATCGGCTATCCCAAGCTGAAATATCAGTTCAACTGGACCTGGGAGAAGGTCTATGAAAAGAGCGCAGAGTGCATCAACTACGCAAAGGAAAAAGGCCTCTATGCCTGCTATTTCCCATACGATACCACCCGTGCCAGAGCCGAGGACCTGGAAAACCTGATGGGGGCGCTTATGAGGGATGCAGTACCCGACTCTGTCGGCGTTGTAGACACTATGGGCTGCGCCACGCCCCAGGCTGTGGCATATCTGGTGCGCAAAATGAAGAAGCTCACTAACGGCCTGCCCATAGAGGTACATACCCATAACGATTTCGGCATGGCTGTGGCTACTGAGCTGGCGGGAATTGCCGCCGGCGCAAGCTGCGTCCACTCCTGCTTCAACGGCTTGGGTGAAAGGACCGGCAACGCAGCTCTGGAAGAGCTGATGGTTTCCCTGAAGATACTATACGGTGTGAACGAGCACTACAACATTGCCAAGCTGCCGGAGTTTTGCGCAGAGGTGGCAAAGATCTCAGGGGTGGACTTTGCGGTGAACAAACCAGTCTCCGGAGTTCGCAACTATACAAGAGAATCAGGAATAGGCGTTAACCTTGTGGTGGAAAAGCCACTGGCCATGTTTGCTACCAACCCTGCGATATTCAACCGTAAAGGCGATATAGCTCTGGGTAAAAAGAGCGGCAAGGCCTCAATAGAGTATTTCCTCAATGAGATCGGTGAGGAAGCCAGCGACGAGCAGGTGGCAAATATGTTGACAATGGTCAAGGAAAAAGGCTCGGCAGAGAAACGCCTGCTCACTGTGGATGAGTTCAGGAAAATAGTTGAAGAGTGCAAACACTGATTTAGAAAAGCCTGGCAGGCCTGAGCCGGGCGGGTGGGAATACCGCTGCCCGGCTGGGCACAGGCCCGGATAATCAACTTGGAGATCAGCATGAGCGTATTATCTCAGCTTGTAGCCGGATACGAGATACCCAGAATGGCACGCATCAGGCAAAAATTTCCCGGAGACAAGATAGCAGACCCTGCTGCGCAACTCAGGCGAGTTACCCTTGAGTCGGGATATCTGGAGCGAATAAAGCCGGGACAAACCGTTGCGGTGGCCCTTGGCTCAAGGGGCATAGCCAACTGCGTTCCTATGTACAGGGAGCTTATCAGCCTTATAAAGGAGCGGGGAGCACAGCCCTTTATTTTCCCGGCTATGGGCAGCCATGGCGGAGCTACAGCAGAAGGCCAGGTCCTTGTGCTCAAAAGCCTGGGGCTTACGGAGGAATCCTGCGGCTGTCCCATAAGGGCAACTATGGAGACCGTGGTGCTGGGCCGGACCGAGGCCCACGGCATCCCGGTGAATGTGGACAAGTATGCAGCCTCGGCGGACGCCCTGGTTATAATCAACCGCATCAAACCCCATACCTCTTTCCGTGGCCCTGTGGAGAGCGGACTGGCTAAGATGACGGTGATAGGCGTTGGTAAACAGAAGGGCGCCGACCAGTGCCATTCATTTTCCATGAGAAATATGTCGGCAAATATTATGGAGATGTCCGACTATATTTACAGACACATGAATGTCGCCTTCGGAATAGGTATTTTGGAAAATGCCTATGATGAGACCAGCGAGATAGTTTGCCTGGCCCCGGAGGAAATATTATCCAGAGAGCCGGAATTGTTGAAGCGGGCCTTCCAGCTGATGCCCCAAATATATTTTCCAAAGTATGATGTGCTGATACTTGACGAAATGGGGAAGAATATTGCCGGCCCGGGCATGGACTGCAATATAGTCTCCCGTTATCCGGCAGAGGGAATACCGCCGGACCCCAGGCAGACTATAATCACAGTGCTGGATATCTCAGAGCAAAGCCACGGGAACGCCCATGGAATGGGGCTGGCGAACATTGCGACCAAGAGGTTCTTTGACAAGATTGATTTTACTGCTACCTATGCCAATCCCTTAACGGCCCTCAGTATCCATTCGTTTGCCATGCCAATGATACTGGAGAGCGACAAGGTAGCAATACAGGCCTCAATAAAGTTCTGTGTTGACGGCGACCGCAGCAATCCGAAGATCATCCGGGCCAAAAACACTCTTAAGGTTTCAGAACTTATGATATCCGAGGCCTTGCTGCCCGAGGCAGAGCAGAATCCAAAGATAGAGATCCTGTCTGAGCCGGAATGCATGAGCTTTGATGAAAACGGAAATTTATTTTGAAGCGTCTCAGTTATTGAGCCGCATGTAAAATTCCTCTACAACATTGGAGAAAAATATGGACGATCTGATAAACATTTCCTTTGCCGATGCGGGGATAGTTACCCTGCTGGGCTATGTGGTGGTATTCATCGGCCTTGTGATGCTGATGGCAGTTATGATGATAATGGGCGCCATAATGGTGAGCCGGGCAAAGAA
>CALWVZ010000016.1 GCA_944385125.1 uncultured Oscillospiraceae bacterium | reverse complement strand
TCTCCAGCACGCGGGCACCGGCATTTGCAAAGGTGTCTGCGGTCACTTTGCCACGATCCACAAAACGGGGCTCCTCTACTATCTGCTCGTGAGCTTCATCGTAGAAGTCATAGCCGCCCAGACAGTCGCTCATGTGCATATTCACTACCCGCCATGGGGTCAAAACCGTTTCCTTGTCCGGGTTTTTGAAGCAGGCAAACAGCTGTGCGATTTTCTTGACCCGCTCCATGGGGGAAAGCTCATCGGCACTGAGAACCGTGGTGCGAATCCGGCGACCAGCAGCCACAAAGATTTCCGGGTCATAGTATTTGATAAAACTTTTAAACATCTCTTTGGTGACACCGGAGGGCATAAATTCCTCCCAGGAGGAATCATCCACGATGTCCACCAGTTTTTCCATGGTAATATCCTCGTCAATGGGAATATCAGCGCCGTAAATTAGCAGCGGCATACGGATGGAAATACCCCGCAGGATGGAAATCGCATTATTTTTGAGCTTCTGCTTTTCCTTCATCTCCTGCAAGCGCTTTTCTTCATCCGCTGTGCGCTCCCGCTTGGGCTTTTTCTCAATCCGCCCCAGTTCTTCGTATTCTTCATCGGTAAAGCCTTGGGCGTTGATGTCGATCTCCTTGGCCTTGGGAGCCACTTTGGATGTGCCGACAATCTTCTTTAGTTTATTGAACTTCTCGATATCAAGTTCTTCCAGGCGCAGTAACTCATCGTTATATAGATTGGTGTCATCAAAACCGTTCTGTACGGCCCGTTCCGCATAAGCCCGCTTCAGCTGCTGGAGCAGGCGATTGGTGTCATAGGCTTTCATCACCGTGCCATCCACCGCAATCACCGGGCAATAGTTCAAAAACTCACCCATGATTCGGCGGTCAGATTCATTGGCCTTGCCTGCTTTGGTAGACAGGGCCGCAGATTCCGCTACCATTTTCAAGGTACGGTCGGGGGCAAAGTCAAACACATAACAGTTGCGTTTAATCTTACCGTCTTTGTTGCAGGGCGACTGTACCCGGAAGATGGTTTGCAGATAGTTGGCGGCAGAAGTGGAGAACGATCCGGCCAGCATAAACACAGCCGTCCACTCCGGCACCGTGACGCCGGTGGTCAGCTTACCGCAGGAAAGAGTAATAGTGTAACCATCGTTTCCGGCACTGTTGATGGCTTGTCGCACCTTCTGGAGCGCATCTTCGGAGCGTTCCTCTTCGTCGCCGTCACCAGCAACATTGACAATATCAAATGCACCACAGCCAAAGACCGGGTGTTTCTTCATCAGCTTGCTCAGGGCCTTAGCCTCTTTGACGCCGGGAACCATCCAGAGGGCATGGCGGAACAGGTTGCGGTATTCCTCGTTGGCATAAGGATAGTGGCTGTTCGGGTCGTCTTTTGCAATCAGGTTCAAAAAGCTCCAAACATCGCTTTCGTGGACAAAATCGCCCACCTGTGCAGTAGCTGGCATGGCCTTGTGGTCGTGTTTGATATCACCAGTCCAGACACGGAAAAACTCCCGGAAATTGAACGCCTTATCCTCCAACTCCACATAGCTTTTATCGGTGAGGATTTTTCCCAGATCGTAGGTATAGATTTTCAGCTCCGGCAGCTCGTCGTAGGGGTTGGAATCGCCAAAGTGCAGCTTGTCCCACTGCGCTTTGCGTTGCTGCTCCATCACATAGTCCCAGGTGTAGATGTTATCGTCGAATTCCTTGAGAATGTTGAAGGGAGTACCAGACAGGGCAAGGAACTTGGTATCGTAGCCGTTTCCTTCCTTTACCAGATTTTTAATGACATCATCACCCAAGGCGGTGGTGGTTCCTTCATGGGCCTCATCCACGATGACCAGATCCCAGTCCAGAGAGAACACAGCATCGTTCTTATCGAATTTACCGCCAACGGTAGAAGAACCACGCAGATCCTGAATGGAGGCAAAATAGACGAACTTTTTGCCGCTATTAAGCAGACCTTCGATGGCAGCCCCGTGGCCCTTGGAGCCGTAGGTATAATCATCGGTATCATAAAAGATCTTCTGAAAATCCTCATACCAGCCATCGTCCACCACAGGGCGGTGAGTAACAATAATGGTCTTGGCAAAGCCAGCCTTCTTAACCACCTGAAGGGCAGAGAGGGTTTTGCCGAAACGCATCTTTGCGTTCCAGAGCATTCGGCTTCCCGTTTTGAACTGCTTCAGCGTTTTCTCGATGGCTTCTTCCTGCTCCGGGCGGAACACAATGGGAGTAAATCCTGTACCTGCACCCATGCCGGACAGGTTAGACTGGCATTTTTTCACCGCTTCGATCGCTTTCAGAACGGTGGACAGCTCCACCTCGAACCATTCTCTGCTGGTGGAGTTTTTCAGCTTCTTCTTGGGAATGCCGGAGTTTTCAAGCACACGGTGGACGTCGTGGTCCCGGAAAGCTTTCAATACCTGCTGTCCACCCTTGCCTCTAACAAGACGGACGGCCAACTCGGTATGTAGCAGCTGGGCAGAAATACCCGCTGTATTCGTGTACTGCTTAATCCGGCTCAGCGCCGCCTGATTCAGAGCTTTACAGTTGGGGAACAGGGCATCAATGGAAGCGTCTGACTGGATCGTCGTATCACCAATTTTCAAAAGCCCTTTATGAGCCTCGTCATTGATGGCAAAAACATAAATCAATTTGTACTCAAAAGAAGTTCCAAATACGGTTTCCATTATCGTTCCCCCTTCACCAAAGAGTAGTATTCCACGATCACTTTGGATCGCCAATCCTTGATTTTGCACCGAGACTTTGCAGGCTTTTGAGCAGTCAGGAACTCAGATTCAATAAAATCAAATATTGATAGCTGATTCATTTCTTCTTGAATATCGCAAAGCGGCGGCCCGTATGTGAGGCCATCCATCTGCCACAAATTCCAGGAAATGATGGTGGCCACCCTTTTTAGCTCATTGAGCGTCGGAGTACGCTTTAGCGCATACCGCATGTAGTCAATAAAAGTATACAGCAAATTTTCCCGTGCAAGCAATAAGTTATCGCCCTGGAACTCAAAGCCGTAAATACTTTCGTAAGCTCGATACGCCCATTTCAACCATTCACTTTCGTCGGAGGCATTTTCGGTCACAACCCGTAGCTTGCGATCCAGTAAACCGATCCGGGAGAGAAGTTCAATGGGGTCACCGGTTACTGTATCATAGCGACTTACCAGATAAGGAGCCTCGCCGCAGGAAATCTCAATTCTCCGTGCATCCACATAATGCTTCCAGGTATGCTGCTTATCCTCAGGAAATACGATTCGTTCCGTTGCCGTCCAGGTGTTGTCTTGCGGGATATTAAACACATTAGGCCGACCAAACCAATGCTCGTCCACCAAGTTATTTTGGGCATTGCAGATCCAGGAAGGGGTAAACACTTCCGCCTTGTCTCTGGTGCGACTGTTTTTTTGCTCATGCGCCTTTGCTACACGAGGCTGAATCAGCTTAGAATGAACGCCAGCGATCAGGCTTGCGTAGATTTGCTCTGTCGCTGCATATAGCTCCCCATGCGAGATATAGTCACTGGTTGCCCAGATAATATTCTCTTTTGTTGTTCTATCCTTCAGGAGGATATTAAGCAATTCTTGGCTGTATTGGACAATATCTTCCTCAATCACATCCAGCTTTTCTTCAAACTGCACGATAAACCTCCCCTCTGCCATAATGATAGCTCATTTCTGAGACTCCGAGATAAATTCGAGAATGTCATCCACACCACAGTCCAAAGCAATGCAGATTTTCTCAATAGTTTGCATTGCAATGTATTCATCCCGCTTTAAACGAGTAATAATGTTCAGGCTAATTCCTGCCTGCTTCGCCAATTGATTGTTGCTCATTTTTCGGTCGATCAGCATCTTAAACAACTTATTGTATTGTACAGCCATAGATGCCCTCCACGGTTTTTAACAACGTATAAATTATAGATAAGCATATCACGAATCCGTGATGATTTCAACGAAGGTTTGACCTCGAAATGGCCAGGACTTATATAATCCTGACCATTTCAAATACTACATTATCATCTGGAAATATTTCAGTGCATCCATAATCGCTGCTTCCTTTTCTGGCGGGCATTTTGGCACTTTGGCGTTTTCTTTCTTCGACAAATTATAGTTCTGCCCTACATCCAGACCGCATTTCCGCTTGATCTGGGAGATATACAGAGACGATACCTTCAATTCAAACTTCTCCAGCACATAAGCCTTAATCTGTTCATAGGTCGCACCTTTCTGGAATCCAGACATATCCATATCCTCCAACGAGAACTCCACACGAACCTTTTTCGAGTCGATTTCTCCCTTGGAAAGCAAGACAACCGTCTCCACGTGGCAAGTACGGGGGAACATGTCCACGGCGGCGGCGGAGCGCAGCTCATAGCCCAGGGCATTGAAGCGCAAAATATCCCGGGCCAGGGTGGCAGGGCCGCAGGAGACATAGATTATCCGCTCCGGGCCCATTGCAGCCACGGCCTCCACGGCCTTTTCATCCATGCCCTTTCTGGGCGGGTCTACCACCACTACCTCCGGCCTCAGCCCACGGCTCTCCAACTCCCGGGCCGCCTGGCCTGCGTCGCCGCAAATGAACTCCGTATTTTCAACCCCGTTGGCGGCGGCGTTGACGGCGGCGTTTTCCACCGCCTCCGGCACTATCTCCGCACCTATGACCTTGTCTGCCCGGCGGGCCAGACACAGACTGATGGTACCGGCCCCGCAGTACAGGTCGAAGGCCAGGCCCACCCTCTCCGGGCAGGCGTAGTCCAGGGCCAGCTCGTAAAGGCGCTGGGCCTGGGGCGGGTTTATCTGGAAAAAGGCCTGGGGAGAGATGCTGAAGCGGAAGGAGCAGAGGATGTCCTCCATGTCCGCCCGGCCCCAAAGGGTGTGGAAGTCTCCGGCCAGTACGGTGTTGCCCCGGCTCTTGTTGATGTTCAGCACTATGCCGGTGAGTTCAGGGCAGGAGCGTCTCAGCTCTTCTGTCAGCTCCTGGGTACAGCCGCCGAAGCCCCGGGCGGCAACGATGCAGGCTACGGAGTCTCCAGTGTTCACAGCCCGGCGGCAGAACACATGGCGCACCGTGCCCCGGCCGCTCTCCTCATCATAGGCAGGGATGCCCCGGCTGTTCATGAAGGCGGCCACTGCGGCGGCGCAGCGCTCGGTGAGCTCGTTCTGGATAAGGCAGCGGTCAATGGGGATCAGCTGGTGGCTCCGCTCCCTATAGAAGCCAAACTGCGCCCCGCCTTCACCGGGAGCAAAGGCAAAGATGCCCTTGTTCCGATAGCGGCTGATGTTTTCGCTGCCGATGATGCGCCGGGCTCTCAGGCTCTGTCTGCCGATATGTTCCAGAGCGTCGTTCACCCGCTGCAGCTTAAAACGCAGCTCCTCTTCGTAACTCATGTGCCGGCAGTCGCAGCCGCCGCAGACCCCGAACCAGGGACAGTCAGACTCCCGGCGATGAGGAGAAGGGAGCAGCAGCTTCTCGCCCCTGGCATAAACTGCGGTGTTGGTGACCTTCAGTATTTTTATTTCCCAGCTCTCGCCGGGCAGGGCTCTGGGCACGAATACGGCTCTGCCGTCTATATGGCAGACACCCTGGGCCTGAGAGCCATAGCCGTCAATGGAGACGGTGTATATCTGGTTTTTCTTTAAAGTACTCATATTTCAAACAATAACACATTTTGCCACATTATTCAATCAATGACAAACATAATATAGCTTTTTAAACAGATAATATCCATGCAAATATTTAAGGAGGATGAAAATGAAAAAGTATATTGCAATTATTGCCGCTGCCCTCATGATACTGAGCCTTGCAGGCTGTGCCGACAGCGGGGTAGACGACAATCTCATGACAAGCCCGGCGCCCACCGCCATGCCTTCCGCAAGCCCCTATGTTTCCCCGGATATGAGCGATGGAGAAGTGAAGGACAAGGACGGCATCATTGAAGACAAGGACACCGGCGGCCGAAGCGACGACAAGGACGGCGGCATGGGCATAGTGGTGTCTCCCTCTCCCACCGTCAAGAACGACGGAGCAGCCACCAGCAGCAAATAATTAAGCTCAGGGCCGGGCAACCCCGGCCCTAAATCTTTTGAGAAATAAATATACATAATATAATTTACATAAATAAATTTACATAATAATAAAAAGTTTTTGTTGCGCCGGGGCGGTGAAAGTTGTATGATATCTCTTAAATCAAAGAGACAAAGGAGAGACCGACAATGGCTTATATTCCCAGCCCCGAACAGGCAAAAGAGTTGATACAGCGTTACAATAAGGAAGCTTTCCACATACAGCATGCCGAGACGGTATCCAAAGTCATGGGCGAGCTGGCCAAAAAATATGACCCGGAAAAGGTGGATTTCTGGCGCAGCGTAGGCATGCTCCACGATATAGACTTTGAACTTTATCCTGAAGAGCACTGCGTGAAAGCAAACGAGATGCTCCATGAGCTGGACGTGGATGAGGAAGTCATCCACGCTGTGGTGAGCCACGGCTACGGCATCTGCTCCGACGTCGCCCCGGAGAAGTACATGGAGAAGGTGCTCTTTGCCGTGGACGAGCTTACCGGGCTCATCGGGGCTGCGGCTCTTATGCGCCCCACGGGCATTTCCGATATGGAGCCCAAATCCGTTATAAAGAAATTCAAGGACAAGAAGTTCGCTGCCGGCTGCTCCAGAGACGTCATACGCCAGGGAGCTGAGATGATGGGTGTTGAGCTCAGCGAGCTGGTGAGCATGACCCTGGAGGCCATGAAGGCCTGATGCTCAGGGCCTATTTTGCCAGGGCGCAAGGCCTTTCTCAGACGGATAGCCTGGACAAGCTGTCTTCCTATAGGCGTGAACGCCTGAGCCGCATTAGCAGGGAGCGGCAGCGTGAGCTCAGTCTCAGCGCAGAGCTGCTGCTTATTGAGGCCCTTAATACTCTGGGGCCGGTAGGTCTGCCTTTGGACATCCATACTCAGGCCGGTGGAAAGCCCATATTGGGACAAGGTCCCTGCTTCAGCCTGTCCCACTCTGGAGAACTGGTGTTTTGCGCCTTGTCGGATGAGCCGGTGGGCGCCGATGTGCAGAAGCTGCTGGAGAAGGAGCCGGAGCCCAGGCTGCTGGACCGCTGCCTTTCGCAAAAGGAGAGGGAGCTGTACCGAAAGAGCGGAAACAAGAGAGAGCTGTTCAGCCTGCTGTGGAGCCTGAAGGAGAGCTATGCAAAGATGGACGGAGCAGGCCTTGGACCGCTGCACCCCGGAAGGATATCCATAGAACTGGGGGAGGAAGGACAGGCCGGAGTGAGCGGTTCCGGCGCAAAGCTCAGCTATCGGCTGGAAGGCGGCTATGTTTTTGCCGTATGCTCCGGGACGTACTCCAATTTGGAGGCGTTTTTACAGCTGAAGCTGAGACCGCTTTGAAAAAATAAAACTTAAAAGTTTTTAAGCAATACCCGGAAAAAAAGGGGGCGTATTTTCTGCGCCCCCTGTTTTCAGCTTTTTTCAGGAAATTCTATACATAGTTTCAAACTGCCTAAAAAACCAACAAAAATACACAAGGGATTGTATAGCTTTCATATGCAATTTACTAATGTTTAGAATTTTTTAACATTTTCTCTTGCCTTTTTTTTCGTGTGTGGTATCATGTCACATATCTCATTATCAATTTACATCGCAAAATGTTCCTGCTCATTGCTGCGCAAGCTCCGGGAGGATGCACTGGAATATGCAGCGGATATACATTGTGTGAAGAGGCGATTTTTATGGGAATTGAAACACTTAAAGAGAAAGCCGAAGCCTGCTACGACGAGGTCGTGGAGATACGCAGAAGGATACATCGCCACCCGGAAATCGGCCGCAACGAGTTTGTCACCTCCGCTCTCATAAGAGAGAAGCTGGCTGAATACGGCGTGGACAGGATAGAGTCCCCGGTGCCCACCGCCGTGGTGGCGCTCATAGAGGGCAGGAAAGGCCCGGGCCGCTGTGTGGCCCTCAGGGCGGATATCGACGCTCTCCCAGTCCAGGAGGAGACCGGGCTGCCCTTTGCCAGCGAGGTGCCCAACATGATGCACGCCTGCGGCCATGATCTGCACGCTTCCATGCTGCTGGGCGCGGCAAAGCTGCTGTGCGGCATGAGGGAGGAGTTTTGCGGCACGGTGAAACTCATCTTCCAGCACAGCGAGGACACTCTGCCCGGGGGCGCCAAAGAGCTGGTGGAAAAGGGCGTAATGGAAAATCCCCATGTGGATGCCGCTTATGCCATACATGTCCTGCCGGACGACAATATCGTCGGCAAGATAGGAATACGCAAGGGACCCATGACCACCTCCGTGGACCTCTATGACGTGACGGTCAACGGCGTGGGCGGCCACGGCTCCGAGCCCCAGAAGACCACAGACCCCATACTGGCCGCCTGCCAGATGGTGGTGGCCATGCAGCAGATAGTTGCCAGGCGTGTAGACCCGCTGGAGACCGCGGTGATGTCAATAGGCAGCATAAACGCCGGCGTCGCCCCCAATGTGATACCCAGCCAGTGCAAGTTCGGGGGCGTGTCCAGAGCCTATACCGAAGAAGTCAGAGAGATAATCCGCCAGCAGATGTTCGCCATTGCCAAGGGCATGGAGGGCGTCTCCGGCTGCCAGTTCGACGTGTACCACTACTACGGCTACCCCGCAGCTTACAATGACGGGGAGCTGGTGGACTGCGCCAGGGAGGCCATAGAGCAGGAGCTGGGCAAGGACGCCGTTATAGAGCTGGAAAGACCCATGGGCTTCAGCGAGGACTTTGCATACTTCCGCCAGATGGCGGGGGTGCCCAGCGCCTATTTCATGCTGTATGCCGGACATGTGGGAGACGAGACCTACTCCCTGCACAATCCAAAGTGCTGTGTGCAGGAGGAGGCCATGCCCTATGGTATACGTACTTTGGTCAGCATAGCGCTGCATTACCTGGAGAGTTGAGACTCGCTTACATTGTATTCCCCGGCAGCATATAGTCTGTTGTGTGAATAAAGCAAATTTATAGGAGGAAGAAATAATGTACAACTTTGTGCTTGCCTTCATCATTTGTGCAGTTGCTTTCGTTATCGGCGAAGTAGTCAGCACCGTGACCAAGGCGTGGATCCCCTCCGTCTTTGTGACCGCCATCATCATGCTGGTGGGTTACTGGACGGTCATCCCCAAGACCGTAGTCTCCGACAGCTTGCTGATACCCTTCGGCAGCCAGATCGGTATCTACCTGCTGATAACCCATATGGGTACCGTTATCAGCCTCAAGCAGCTTAAGGAGCAGTGGAAGACAATCGTCATATGCCTGGTCGGTCTGGCCGGCATGTGCGCACTGTCCATGCTCATTGGCCCCGCCCTTATGGACCGTACTCTGGTCATCGCAGGTCTGCCTCCTCTCACCGGCGGCATCGTGGCAGCTACCATGATGCAGACTGCCGCAGCTGAGGCAGGTCTTGAGACCGCCGCAGTATTTGCCATCACCATGTACTGCGTACAGGGCTTTGCCGGCTACCCCCTCACCGCCGTCTGCCTGCAGATGGAGGGACGCCGCCTGCTCAAGGAGTTCCGCAGCGGCGCTGTGGACACCTCTGCCGGTTTTGAAAATCCCCTGGCCGGTGACGATGCCAACCGCAAGACCCTTATCCCCCCCGTGCCCAAGAAGTTTGATACCGACGTGGTGGTTCTGCTGCGCCTGGCCATCGTTGCTTGGCTCGCCTTCATGATGGGCACCGTGAAGTTCCCCGGAATCGGCACCATCAGCGGCGCCATCTGGGCTCTGATCTTCGGTGTTATTTTCACCACCATCGGTTTCCTGGACCGCCGTTCCTTGAACAAGGCCAATTCCTACGGCATCATGATGTTCGCCCTGATGATGTACATCTTCGACGGACTGAAGGACTGCACCCCCGACATGCTGGTCTCCATCATCGTACCCATGATCATCCTCATAGTCATCGGTGTTGCCGGTATGTGCGTTGCCTCCTTTGTCATCGCCAAGATCTTCAAGATGAGCTTCCCTCTGGCCTTTGCCAACGGCCTGACCGCTCTCTACGGCTTCCCTCCCGATGCCATCATCACCGAGTCCACCTGCACTGCCTTGGCTGAGAACGAGGAGGAGAAGGCTTACCTCATGAGCAAGATGTTCCCGTCCATGATTGTCGGCGGCTTCACCACCGTCACCATCACCTCCGTGATCATTGCCGGTTTCTTTGCCAAGATGTTCTGAGCCTAATTTGAGCTTGAATAATTTCCGGCATCGGACTATAATAACGACATAAACCTCCATCCCACGCCTCCAATGGGGGTGTGGGATGTGTGGTATTATCATTTGCTAGGAGACAAGATAATGGATATCAAAAAGATTGCAGCTTCCTATAACGATTATCTGATAGAGATGCGCCGCCATTTCCATGCCCATCCGGAAATCAGCGGCCAGGAATATGAGACCAGCAAGACCATCAAGGCCGAGCTGGACAAGTACGGCATCCAGTGGCGCCCCTGCGGCCTGGAGACCGGCGTGCTGGCCACCATCCAGGGTGCAAAGCCCGGCAAGACCATATTGCTGAGAGGCGATATGGATGCCCTCTCCGTACAGGAGGAGACAGGTGTGGAGTATGCCAGCCAGAACCCCGGCGTGATGCACGCCTGCGGTCACGATTGCCATACCGCTTCCATGCTCACAGTGGCCCGGCTGCTCAACGACCACAAGGACGAGCTCTGCGGCACCGTGAAGCTGGCCTTCCAGCCTGCGGAAGAGGTGGCCCAGGGTGCGGCCAGCATGATCCAAGAGGGTGCCATGGACGGCGTTGATGCCTGCTTCGGTATCCATGTCTGGTCTGACGTGGAGGCAGGTAAGGTTTCCGTGGAAGCCGGCCCTCGTATGGCCGCCGCCGACATGTTCACCGTCAATGTCCATGGCAGAGGCGGCCACGGCTCCGCACCCCAGCAGTGCATCGACGCTGTTGTTGTGTCCAGCGCCATAGTCCAGAACCTCCAGACAATAGTCAGCCGTGAGCTGGATCCCGCAGATGCAGCGGTGCTCTCCGTGGGCAAGCTGCAGTCCGGCAGCCGCTGGAACATTATTGCCGAATACGGTACACTGGAAGGAACTGCCCGCTACTATAACCCTGCACTTACCGAATACTTCAAAGAGGCCATTACCCGTGTGGCCACCCAGACCGCCGCTTCCTACCGGGCCGAGGCTGAGGTCATCTTCGACCACCTGATAGCTCCCACAGTGAACGAGCCAGGCTTCACCGCCATGGCAGCAGAGTCTGCAAAGAAGGTCATGGGTGAGGATTGCCTTGTCCACCAGCCCGCCCTCACCGGCGGCGAGGACTTTTCCTTCTATCTGGAAAAGGCCCCCGGCGCTATCGCTTTCATGGGTGTGCGCAACGAGAGCTGCGGCGCCTGCTGGGCTCAGCACCACGGCAAGTACAATGTGGATGAGTCCGTCCTGATAAACAGCGTGATGCTCTATGCCCAGGTGGCCCAGGACTTCAACTCCGGCTGCTGAGACATTATTCATTATTAAAAAATGCTTTCAAGCCCCGGCTCTGGCCGGGGCTTGAAAATATCCTGTTCTGCCAGAGCTTTTTCCTTGAGGGATAGGGAATGTTTTTCTTGTATACGAGAAAAACATATGATATAATTTCCGCTGATATCAGCATAAAGAGGTTATTTATCCATGATAGCGACTGTAGTGAACGTGCTGGCGATACTGGCCGGGGGCACAATAGGTGTGCTGTTCGGCAACAAGATAGGGGATAAATACTCCAAAGGACTGATGACCGTCATCGGTCTCATCACCTTTACCATAGGCATCCAGAGCGTGATGGGCTCCCAGAACACTCTGGTAGTGGTGGTATGCCTGGTGCTGGGCACTCTCATAGGCATGCTGCTGAAGCTGGACGACGCCATAAACATCTCCGGGGAGTGGATGAAGTCCAAGCTGGCAAATACCAAATTCGGCAGCGGCCGTTTTGGAGAGGCCTTTGTCACCTGCACCATACTTTTCAGCGTGGGCACCATGACCATCCTGGGCTCCATACAGGCGGGGCTGAACCATGACTATACCATACTGTTCACCAAGAGCATCATGGACTTTGTCAGCTGCCTTGCCTTTTCCTCGGCTCTGGGGCCGGGGGCGCTTTTCGCCTGCATCCCGGTGTTCATCGTCCAGGGCTCCATAACCCTCCTGGCCTCGGCGGTGGAGCCTATCCTCACCACCGAAGTGGTGGCGGAGATGTCCGCCGTGGGCGGGGCCATGTTCCTGGGTATGTCCGTGAATCTGTTGGGCCTGAGGAAGGAGAGCGTAAAGGTGGGGGACATGCTCCCCGCCATTATCCTCCCGGTGATATATTTCCCTCTGGCCGGGCTGCTGGGCATAGGCTGAAAAGGCAGCCGGTTCCGCCGCGGGGCAGGACAGGACCTGATTATACATACAAAGCCGGGGGCAGTGGCTATTGCCTTCGGCTTTGTTTTGTTTTATAATTTTTTAAAATGACAGACAGGGGAGGACGTGAAATGACAAAATACTCGGGATATATGGGCAAGCTGCTGATGATAGACCTGAGCGAGGGCAGCGAAAAGGAGTACCCCTGGACGGACCGGGACAGGGAGCTGTACCTGGGCGGGAAGGCCGTGGCATCCAAAATAATGTACGACAATTTTACCGGCAGGGAGGACCCGTTTTCCGAAGAGAACCTGATAATCATATCCACCGGCCCAGTAACAGGCACTTTTGCCCCCTCCTCCAACCGCTTTGACATCTCCTCTCTATCGCCGCTCACGGGGATAAGCAGCTCTTCCAACTGCGGAGGGGACTTCGGCTTCTACCTGAAGAAGGCCGGGCTGGACGCCCTTATCATACGGGGCAAAAGCGAAAAGCCCATATGGATAGAGATAGACGACGGGAAGCTGAGCTACCACCCGGCGGAGGAGCTCCGGGGCATGAGGACCGGGGAGACCCAGGCAGTTTTGAGAAAAAAGCTGGCGGAGCTCCACGGGCCCAAGGGCCGCTACGGCATGGTGAGCATAGGCCCGGCAGGGGAGAACCTGGTGCGCTATGCCGCAGTCATAAGCGGGGAGAGAGCGGGGGGCCGGGGCGGCATAGGCGCCGTCTTCGGCAGCAAAAATATAAAGGCTCTGGTGGCTACCGGCAGCCGGGAGATAAAAATATACAACAAGGAAAAGGCTCTGGAGCACCACAAAAAGTGGACAGCCGCACTGAAGGCCCACCCCATAACCGGCTCCCAGCTGCCCCGCCTGGGGACCGCCAGCCTGGTCAGCTCCATGGAGCTGAACGGTCAGTTAGCCACCAGGAACTTCTCAGCCGGACGCTTTGAAAATTTCGAGAGGGTCAGCGGAGAAGCTCTGGCGGAGGAGGAGAACAAAGGCAATACCGGCTGCCTGTCCTGCCCCATACGCTGTTCCCGCACCGTGGAAGTGGAGGGGAAGAGGGTAAAGGGCCCGGAGCTGGAGACCCTGGGCCTCTTCGGAGCTAACCTGCTTAACGATGACCTGAAGCTGGTGTGCCGCTGGAACAACGAGCTGGACGAACTGGGTATGGACAGCATATCCTGCGCCGGGACCATAGCCTGGGCCATGGAAGCCAACGAGAAGGGCCTGTGGGACAACGGCTTAAAATTCGGCCAGGTGGAGGGCATTTCCAAGGTGATGGAGGATATAGCCTTCCGCCGGGGCATAGGCGACGAGCTGGCCGAGGGTTCAAAGCGGCTCAGCGATAAATATGGCGGCAGGGACTTTGCCATTCAGTCCAAGGGCATGGAGCTGTCCGCCTACGAGCCCCGGCGGGCCGTGGGCCAGGGCCTGGGCTATGCGGTGTCCAACCGGGGCGGCTGCCATCTCAACGGAGGCTATTTGGTGGTCCTGGAGGGACTGGGGCTGAATATCGACCGACAGACCCCAAAGGCCAAGGCCCAGCTGTGCATGTTCATGCAGGACTTTATGGAGTCCATCTCCCTGTGCGGCCACTGCCTTTTCACCTCATATGCCGTGTTCCCGGGCTTTCTCATAAGCAGACCCAACAGCCCGGTTTCCAGGTTCGTAAACTTCATTATACCCCACTGCGGCTGGGCCGTGGGCCTGCTGGACAGGTTCCCCGCCATGGCCTGCATGAACCTGCCCCTGATACCCTATACCTACGAGCTGAAATATGCGGTGGGGATGAAGATGAACATAGGCAAGTTCCTGCGCATAGGCGAGCGCAGCTACAATGTGGAGAGGGCGGTGAACGCCCGCTTCGGCGTGTCGGCAGAAAAGGACAAGCTGCCAAAGCGTCTCACCGATGTGCTCCAGGACCCCAATGACCCCAGCACTAAGGTGCCTCTGGAGAAGATGAAGCGTATATACTACAGGACCCGGGGCTGGGGCTCCGACGGGCTGCCGGGCCAGGGCAAGCTGAAAAGGCTGGGCATAAAATGAGCGTCAAAGTAAAATTCTTTGGCCTGCTGCGGATAGACAGCGGCATAAAAGAACTGGAGCTGGAAGCCTCCACTGTGCGGGAGCTGTACCCTCTGCTCCTTAAAGAGCTGCGCCGCCGCGACCCGAAGTGCAGCCTGGAGGAGAAAGACCTGAGAGCCTGCGTAGTGGCGGTGAACGACCGGCGGGTAAAGCCCGGGGCCAGGCTCTCCCCCGGAGACGTGGTCTGCCTGCTGCCCCCGGTGGCCGGCGGATGATAAAGAAATTATGTAAACTAAATCGGCAGACCACAAGGTCTGCCGAAATTTTTTTATCTAGAGCTGAAACAAAAACAGATATTCTCGGGTATTAGAGGTGAAAGGCCTTTGAGAGAGGAGCGATGGACGGAGATGTTCACGGAGGAAGAATTTGAGGCCGCAGCCCGCCGACATATGGACGGGATATTCCGACTGGCGTTAAACTATATGGGCAGCTTTTCCGAGGCGGAAGATGTGACTCAAAACGTACTGATACGGCTGTATAGAACAAAGAAGAGCTTTGAGAGCCCGGAACATCTGCGCTACTGGCTGGTGAGAGTGACCATAAACGAGAGCAAACGCATGCTGCTGTCCCCCTGGAGACGGGCGGAGAGCCTGGAGCTGTTGGAGGACAGTGTATCTTTGCCGGAGGAGAAGAACCGGGAGCTTTTCCGGGCGGTGATGTCTCTGCCGGAAAAATACCGGGCGCCCTTATACCTTTACTACTATGAGGGCTATTCCACCAAGGAGATGGCGGGGCTTCTGAAGCTCCCCGGAAGCACGGTGCGAACTCGGTTAAGAAGGGGACGGGAGCAGCTGAAAGAGAGTTTGGGAGGCGCTGAAAATGTTTGACAAGGAAAAATATATGGATTGCTTCTCTCAGGTTCGGGCCCCGGCGGATGCGCTGGAGAAGGTACGGGAGCGTTTAAGAGGGGGCGGTATGCCAAGGAACTACCGCAGCCTAATCATAGCTGGGGTACTTGTTCCGCTGTTTGTCCTGACGGCAATGGCGGCGGGGCTAAGCGGCATTTTCACCCGGACTTTGGAGGAGGGAGAAAAGCTGGAGGGCAGCATGAGTGTCAGTTCCGGGAACGGAAGCCGGGAAGAAAAGAACGTCAGCATAGACGGGGCAAGCCTCTGCCTCAGCTTCGATATACAGGGAGAGTGTAAAGAGGTGTATTTCAGGCCCGGCTGGCTGCCGGGAGAGGAGCATCCCTCATATACCGATGAGGAAGGTTACAGCAATATAATTTACGGCACGGAGGGAAACAAGGGGGATATACTGTGCAGCGTTACTGTGTACACAGGCGAAAAGCTGAAGGATATGAATTATTTCTTTTTCGGGGAGACCAGACTGCTGGTCCAGGATGACTGGCTGGACTGGCAGAGGCTGGAGCTGGTGCAGAGTCTGACCGGGGCAGAGGGGGAGGCGCAGAAGAATAATTTTTTACTGCTGTTTTCCCCGGAGCACTCCTATCTGCTTGTTATCGCCGGAGATGACGCTGCCGGCACCGGCATGGAAGAGCTGGAGCGGGTGGCCGGGGACTTGGAGATCAACATTACCGACAAGCCTGCAATAGCGGTCAAGCGTACCACGGACTTTGCAAATATCAGTCTGGCCTGGAGCTGAAAAGAGCCGCCCCGGAGACGACCTGCCCCCGGTCACGGTTTCCCGTGACCGGGGGCAGATACTGTGTTGCCGTGTCATATAGCGGATGCGCTGCAGACCATCACATGCCGCTGGCGCCGTAGTTGGAAAGCGCTCTGGCGGAGGGGTCGTTCACGTCGCAGCCTGCCCAGCTCTTGTTGGGCATCCAGAAGTCCGCCACCATGCCGGACTGGCCGGGGTAGTACTTCTCGAATATCTCCCGGTAGAGCAGGGACTCCTTGGTGAAGGGCCGGGCGTGGCGGTATTTCCGCCGGAGCTTTTCGTGCTCTGCGTCGCTGTAATAGCTCTCGGCATAGGCCTTCAGGTGGTCAACCATGGAGTGGCCCACGGCGTCGGAGAAGGCGGCCTTCTCCCGGTAGAGGATGTCGTGGGGGAGATAATCTCCCTCAAAGGAGCGGCGAAGGAGATACTTGCCCTTGCCGTAGCGGTTTATCTTCATGGCCGGGTCAAGACTCATCACGTATTCCACAAAGTCCAGATCGCCGAAGGGCACCCGGGCCTCCAGGGAGTTTACGGAGATGCAGCGGTCGGCTCTCAATACGTCGTACATGTGCAGCTCCCGAACCCGCTTTTCCGCCTCTTTCTGGAACTCTCTGGCGGAGGGGGCAAAGTCGGTGTATTTGTAGCCGAAGAGCTCGTCGGAGACTTCGCCGGTGAGAAGCACCCGGATGTCGGTGTTCTCGTGTATCCACTTGCACAGCAGATACATGCCCATGCTGGCCCGGATGGTGGTGATGTCGTAGGTCCCCAGAAGATGGATCACATCCTCCAGGGCCTCCAGCACCTGCCAGCGGGTCATGATTACCTCGGTGTGGTCGCTGCCGATGTAGTCGGCGACCTGCTTTGCGTACTTAAGGTCTATGGCGTCTTCGCTCATGCCGATGGCAAAGGTGCGGATGGGAAGGTGGGACTTCTGCTGGGCAATGGCGCAGACCAGGGAGGAGTCCAGCCCGCCGGAGAGGAGAAAGCCCACCTTGGCGTCGGAGACCAGGCGCTTTTCCACAGCGGCGCAGAGCTTGTCGTGGATGTTCTTGCAGACAGTGTCCAGCCCGTCGCAGATAAGGCCCTGGGGAGCGGAGATGTCCCGGTAGCAGTGGAACTCGCCGTCCTTATAGTAGTGGCCGGGAGGGAAGGGGAGTATGCGGCCGCAGAGGCCAACCAGGTTCTTGGGCTCGCTGGCAAAAACTATCACTCCCGCCTCGTCGTAGCCGTAGTACAAAGGCCGGATACCGATGGGGTCCCGGGCGGCGATGTAGCTGCCGGATGAACTGTCAAAGAGGACCAGGGCAAACTCGGCGTCCAGCATACGGAACATATCCGTGCCGTATTTCTCGTATAGGGGCAGCAGCACCTCGCAGTCGGAGCCGCTGACAAAATGGAAGCCCTCTGCGGCAAGCTCCGCCTTGAACTTCTCAAAGCCGTAGATTTCGCCGTTGCAAACCACATAGCTGCCGTGGTATTCAAAGGGCTGCATGCCCTCAGGGCTCAGGCCCATGATGGCCAGACGGTGAAAACCCATAAGGCCCATGCCGGTGTCAATGATGCGGCTGTCGTCAGGGCCACGGGAAATGGTGGCGTCAAAGTGCTTTTTGAATTCCTCATAGCTGAGGCCGCTGCCGCAGTAACCCATTATCGAACACATAATATCTCTCCTGTTCTGCCGTTAGACGGCGGGCAATTTAAGGTGCAGGGGGACAAGTCCCCCTGCACGGATTTAAAGATACAGCATCCAATAGGGCAAGTGCTGCTTCTCGCGGTGCCACCTATTTTTGTTCTCTTTTATGCCCTTAACGCCGGGCTGCGTCTCGCCTACTAAACGGAGTCTTTCGGCTGGAAGCTCGTCAGGTGTTATTCTTCCGGGGCCTGCTGCGCAGTTTACAGCTGCCCTGCGCTCTCTGAAAGCGGTGTCCCGGTTTACTTCTCCTGACTCAAACGCCTTTTTCCCTATTCGGTTTTAAACTGCAAACGAAGCAAAACTGATTTTTATAAAGAAGGCTACGGTAAAACCGACTTGCCGCCCCGGACCTGTCACACGCCGAAGAGCAAATCGCCGTAGGTGGGGAAGGGCCAGTACTTTTTAGCGGTGAGGGTCTCGGCCTCGTCGGCAGGGGCCCGGAGCCGGCACATCCTGGGCAGCACCTCGTCCCGAATGAGTATTGACTGGTCGGTGGTGTCCTTGGTCATGCCCAGGGTGATAAGGGTGGAGTCCAGCTCATCCACAGCGGCCTGCATCTGGTCCACCAGGGCGGAGAGCTTAGCTACCCGCTTCTTCTCGTAGCAGCAGCTTATATCTTCGCTGAGGGCCTTCTTTGCGGCGGCAGTGGAGGAAAGCGCAGCTATGTAGCTTTCCACGGCGGGGATTATCTCCTTTTCCGCCATCTCCACCATGGTGTGGGCCTCTATGGTCACTGCCTTACAGTAATTTTCCAGAAGTATCTCATAGCGGGACTCCAGCTCCGCCTCGCTGTAGACCCGAAGGCCGGTGAGCATCTCCACATTTTTCTTCTCCAGGATGCAGGGCATGCAGTCGGGAGTGGTGCGCAGGTTGCTCAGTCCCCGGTGCTCCACAGCCTCCTCTATCCAGCTCTCATCGTAGCCGTTGCCGTTGAAGATGATGCGCTTGTGCTCTTTGAGAGTCTTGCGGATGAGGGAAGTGAGCTCGCTGCTGAAGTCCTCTGCCTTTTCCAGCTCGTCGGCGTAATCCTTCAGGACCTGGGCCACGGCGGAGTTGAGCATGATATTGGCGCAGGCGATGGAGTTGGAGGAGCCCAGCATACGGAACTCGAACTTATTTCCGGTGAAGGCAAAGGGAGAAGTGCGGTTGCGGTCGGTGGTGTCCTTGGGGAAGCGGGGCAGCACTCTGGCCCCCAGCTTCATCTGGGTGCGCTCCACGGCGTTGTAGGGGACGTCCTCTTCAATGGATTTCAAAACGGCGGTGAGCTCGTCGCCCAGGAAGATGGACACCACGGCGGGGGGAGCCTCGTTGGCGCCCAGGCGGTGGTCGTTGCCTGCGGTGGCAACGCTGGCCCGGAGCAGGTCCTGATATTCGTCCACTGCCTTGATGACGGCGCAAAGGAAGAGGAGGAACTGGGCGTTTTCGTGGGGAGTGTCTCCCGGGGACAGGAGGTTCATGCCGGTATCGGTGGCGATGGACCAGTTGTTGTGCTTGCCGCTGCCGTTGACTCCGGCGAAGGGCTTTTCATGGAGCAGACAAACCAGGCCGTGCTTGTCGGCCACCTTCTGCATTATCTCCATAGTCAGCTGGTTGTGGTCGGTGGCGATGTTGGTGGTGGTGTAGATGGGAGCCAGCTCATGCTGGGCGGGGGCAACCTCGTTGTGCTCGGTCTTGGCCAGAATGCCCAGCTTCCACAGCTCCTCATTCAGCTCCGCCATGTAGGCGGCCACTCGGGGCTTTATGACGCCGAAGTAGTGGTCATCCATCTCCTGGCCCTTGGGGGGCTTGGCGCCGAAGAGGGTGCGGCCGGTGAAGATAAGGTCCTTGCGTTTTTTGTACATCTCCTTATCTATAAGGAAGTACTCCTGCTCGGGACCCACGCTGGTGCGCACGCATTTCACCGTGTCATTGCCGAAGAGCCGCAGCACACGGAGGGCCTGACGGTTGATGGCGTCCATGGAGCGCAGCAGGGGAGTTTTTTTGTCCAGAGCCTCGCCGCCGTAAGAACAGAAAGCGGTGGGGATGCACAGGGTCTTGCCCTTTATAAAGGCGTAGGAGCTGGGGTCCCAGGCGGTGTAGCCCCTGGCCTCGAAGGTGGCCCGGAGTCCGCCGGAGGGGAAGGAGCTGGCGTCGGGTTCGCCCCGGATGAGCTCCTTGCCGCTGAAGTCCATGATGACGCTGCCGTCGGGAGCGGGGGAGATGAAGCTGTCGTGCTTCTCGGCGGTGATGCCGGTCATGGGCTGGAACCAGTGGGTGAAGTGGGTGGCGCCGTGCTCCACGGCCCAGTCCTTCATTGCCAGGGCCACTGCATTGGCAACGTCCAGATTCAAGCGGGCGCCCTGGTCGATGGTATTCCTCAGAGACTGGTACACCTTTGCCGGGAGCCTTGCGGCCATCACTCTGTCGTCAAAGACGAGACTTCCAAAATAATCTGTAACTGCTGCCATAATATTTCTTCCTTTCATTATTCAGCGATAGCTTCGGCTTTGACCGCTATTCCCCGGCGCCCCGTAGGGGCGGAGGGGGACAGGGCCACAACTTTTTTATCACTGAGGAGTAATAAAAAGAAAAGGCGCCGATGGGTCAGAGCTATCCTCTGAGGCATCAGCGCCTTTTCATGGGGCGTAATATACACTCAATGGAGGGAATTGTCAAGGGCGGAAAAATTTTTTTCCGTCATTATAGAAAAAAGCTTTTAAACACATCTGTATTTTGTGTACAAAAACGAAAGCTTTTGCCGGCTAAGCGAAAGATTGACAAGGAAAATAACTTGTGATAGTATTCGCTTTATGGACAAAGACGTTCATCGGGGGTTCATGCACCTTTTTTCCGATGGACGGTTTTTATTTTAAGCATCAAGTATTACTAAAGGGGACGATACCATGGATTATTCCGCCCAGGAAGTGATGCAATACGCCAGAGAGGCCGATGTGAAGATGATTCGCCTGGCTTTCTGCGACGTGTTCGGCAGACAAAAAAATATAGTTATAATGCCCCGGGAACTGGAGCGTGCTTTCGGCTACGGCATAGCCATCGACGGCTCGGCCATCGCCGGCTTCGGCGGAGCGGTGCGCTCGGACCTGATGCTGCGCCCTGAGCCGGCGACCCTGACTCTGCTGCCCTGGAGGCCGGAGACCGGCAAGGTCGTCAGAATGTTCTGCGACATCTACTATCCTGACGGCGCTCCCTTTGAGTGCGATACCCGGGCCATCCTGAAAAGAGCCGTAGCGGAGGCGGAGAAGAGGGGAGTGGTCTTCACCTTCGGGCCGGAGATGGAGTTCTACTTATTTAAAAATGATCTCCAGGGCGAGCCCACGAAGCTGCCTCACGACCAGGCGGGCTACATGGACATAGCCCCGGAGGACAAGGGCGAGACGGTACGCAGGGAGATCTGCCTGATGATGGAAGAGATGGGCATCTTGCCGGAGTGCTCCCACCATGAGGAGGGGCCGGGACAAAACGAGATAGACTTCCGCTATGCCGGGGCTGTGGCCGCTGCCGACAACGCAGTGATCTTCAAATCCATAGTGAAGACCGTGGCGGCCCGCAACGGCCTGACCGCAGATTTCAGCCCAAAGCCCCTGAAAGAGAAGGCGGGCAGCGGCATGCATGTGAATTTTGCCGTGCGCAGCCGGAACGGAGAGGACTGCATGTCTATGGCGATAGCGGGAATAATGGACAAGATCGAGGGCCTGACAGCTTTCCTCAACCCCTGCCGGGAATCCTATGAACGCCTGGGAGGGAACAAAGCCCCAGGCTATATCTCCTGGTCCAGCCAGAACCGCTCCCAGCTCATCCGCATCCCGGCGGCGGAAGGGGAGTTCAAGCGGGCGGAGCTGCGCTCCCCGGACCCGGCGGCCAACCCCTACCTGGCCTTTGCCCTGCTCATCTATGCGGGTCTGGAGGGGATAGAGAAAAAGATGCAGCTGCCTGAGAGTGCGGATATAAACCTCTTCTCCGCCACGCCCCAGGTGCTGGCAAAATTCAGGAGGCTGCCGGAAAGCCTGGAGGCTGCCAAGGCGGCGGCGCTGGACTGCGCCCTGGTAAGGGAGCGGCTGCCTGAAGAGCTTATAAAGATGTACTGCACCTGAGCCTTAGCTGGAGTGAGGGAGGTGAAGCCGGTGATATTTCAGGAGCGGACCTACAGTGTGCTTATAGTATCGGCGTCCCAAAATTTCAATACCGCCATGGCTTCCCTGCTGCCGGTGAGCGAGTACTGGCCGGTATCCACCGTGGGCAGCGTGGCCTCGGCCCGGCGGGAGCTGCTGGAACGGAGCTTTGACATAGTGATAATAAACGCCCCGCTGCCTGACGACCTGGGCTCACGGCTGGCGGTGGATATCTGTGCCCAGGGGCCGGCGGCAGTGCTGCTGCTGGTAAAGAGCGATATATATAACGACGTGTACAGCGAGGTCATGGAGTACGGGGTCTTTACCCTCTCCAAGCCCACCTCCTCCCAGCTGCTGGGCCAGTACCTGAAAATACTCTGCACGGCCCGGGAGCGCATGCGTAAGCTGGAGGGCAAGCAGCAGACCGTAGAGGAAAAAATAGAGGAGATAAGGCTGGTCAACCACGCCAAGTGGCTGCTGATAGAGTGCCTGAGCATGACGGAGGCGGAGGCCCAGAGATACATTGAAAAGCAGGCCATGGACCTGCGGATAAGCAAGCGGCAGATGGCCGGGAACATAATTAAAACCTATGAATAAGAGCAAAAAGATAAAGAGGCGGAGAGTATGAAAAAGTATATTTTTGTAACCGGCGGGGTGGTGTCGGGCCTGGGCAAGGGAATAACCGCAGCGTCCCTGGGCAGGCTGCTGAAGTCCCGGGGACTGAGGGTGGCGGCCCAGAAACTGGACCCCTACATAAACGTGGACCCGGGCACAATGAGCCCCTATCAGCATGGGGAGGTCTACGTCACAGAGGACGGGGCGGAGACGGACCTGGACCTGGGCCACTATGAGAGGTTCATCGACGAGGACCTGAACCGCTTTTCAAACCTCACCACCGGCAAGGTGTACTGGAACGTGCTGAACAAGGAGCGGCGGGGGGAGTATCTGGGTTCCACGGTCCAGGTCATACCCCATATCACCAACGAGATAAAGGACTTTGTCTACCGGGTGGGAGAGCAGACCGACGCCGACGTGGTGATAACCGAGATCGGCGGCACCATAGGGGATATAGAGTCACAGCCCTTTCTGGAGGCGGCCCGCCAGATATCCCTGGAGGTTGGACGGGAGAACAGCCTTTTCATCCACGTGACTCTGGTGCCTTTCCTGAGAGGCTCCGACGAGCACAAGTCCAAGCCCACCCAGCATTCGGTGAAGGAACTCCAGGGCATGGGCATCAGCCCAAATATCATTATCCTCCGCTGCGACGAGCCCCTGGAGGAGGGAATATTCAAAAAGATATCCATGTTCTGCAATGTGAAGCCGGACTGCGTCATTGAGAACATAACCTTGCCGAATCTCTACGAGGCCCCGCTGATGCTGGAGAAGGCGGGCTTTTCCTCAGTAGTCTGCCGGGAGCTGGGCATAGAGACCCGGGAGCCGGACCTGAGGGAGTGGAAGGCCCTGGTGGACAGGATAGAGCACCGGGAAAAAGAAGTGCGCATAGGCCTGGTGGGAAAGTATGTTCAGCTCCACGACGCCTATCTCTCCGTAGCTGAGGCCCTGCGCCATGCGGGCTATGAGCTCAATTCGAAAATAGACATAGAATGGATAGACTCGGAGAACATTACGGAAAGCAGCTGCCGGGAGAAGCTCTCGGGCCTGGACGGAATAATAGTTCCCGGGGGCTTCGGCGGCCGGGGCATAGAGGGCATGATACTCTCGGCGCAATATGCCCGGGAGAACCGGGTGCCATATTTTGGCATATGCCTGGGCATGCAGGTGGCGGTGATAGAGTTTGCCCGCCATGCCGCAGGTATAGCCGAGGCAAACTCCGGGGAGTTCGACGAGCTCTGCCGCCACAAGGTCATAGACTTTATGCCCGGCCAGAGCGAGGATATAGACAAGGGAGGCACTCTGCGCCTGGGGGCCTATCCCTGCGTCATAGCTCCGGGCAGTACCATGGAGCGCTGCTACGGTCAGACCCGGATATCTGAGCGTCACCGTCACCGCTACGAATTCAATAACGATTACCGGGATAAGCTGACGGCCTGCGGCCTGCGGCTCTCCGGGCTCAGTCCCGACGGCAGGTTGGTGGAGACGGTGGAGCTCAGCGACCGGCCCTTCTATGTAGGGGTGCAGTACCACCCGGAGTTCAAGTCCCGGCCCAACAAGGCCCATCCTCTGTTCCTGGGCTTTGTGAAGGCGGCCCTGGAGCAGCGGGAGAAGGCATGAGATAGCCAAGAGCATTACAGAACAGGAGGGATTTCATATGTGCGGCATAGTAGGTTTTACCGGCCCCCAGCAGGCGGCGCCGGTACTTTTGGAAGGGCTGAAGCGCTTGGAGTACCGGGGCTATGACTCGGCGGGCGTAGCCGTGGAGAGCGGCGGAAAGATACGCACGGAAAAGTGCAGCGGTTACCTGGAAAATCTGGTGAAGCTGACCGAGGGTGGCAAGACCCTGCCCGGCAGCTGCGGCATAGGTCACACCCGCTGGGCCACCCACGGGGCGCCCACCGTCACCAACGCCCATCCCCATATCTCCAACGACGGACATTTTGCAGTGGTACATAACGGCATAATAGAAAATTATGCCCAGCTCAGGGAGGAACTCACCGCAAAAGGTTTCATTTTTTACAGTGAAACCGACACGGAAGTGGTTGTACATTTGCTGGATATGTATTATACTGATGATTTGAGACGGGCCGTGATGAAAACCGTGGCTCGCCTTGAGGGCTCTTATGCCCTGGGCATACTCTGCGACGAGAGACCAGGGGAGCTGATAGCGGTAAAAAATGCCAGCCCTCTTATTCTCGGAGTTGGAGCGGGAGAGAATTTTTTCGCCTCCGACGTCACCGCCCTCATCGGCCATACCCGCACGGTAATTTACCTGGAAGACGGAGAGTTCGCCTCTCTGACGCCGGATAAGATAACTGTCTTCGATCCGGCGGGCAGGGAGATATCCAAGCCCCTGTCCCGGGTGATGTGGAACACCGAGGCGGCGGAAAAGGGCGGCTACGAGCACTTTATGCTCAAGGAGATAATGGAGCAGCCCAGAGCCCTGAAGGCTACCATAGAGCCAAGAGTCAAAAACGGGGAGATATATCTGGAGGACTTTCAACTGGGAGATAAGCAGCTGAAAGAGATAAACCAGATAGTCATAACCGCCTGCGGCTCCGCCTATCATGCGGGATATGTGGGCCGCTACATTATGGAAGAGCTGTGCCGTATCCCCACAAGGGTGGAGCTGGCCAGCGAGCTGCGCTACAGCCGCCCCATAATCGACGGGCATACCCTTCTCATCGTCATCTCCCAGTCGGGGGAGACGGCAGACACCATTGCCGCTATGAAGGAGTGCAGGTCCCTGGGCGCCAGGACCCTGGCTGTAGTGAACGTAGTGGGCAGCACCGTGGCAAAGCTGGCGGACAGCGTGCTCTATACCTGGGCCGGGCCGGAGATAGCCGTGGCCACTACCAAGGGCTATACCACCCAGATAGCCGTGCTGGAGCTGCTGGCAGTGTATATTGCCCGGAAACTGGGTCGTCTGGACGACGCCAGATATAAACAGCTGCTGAGAGGCATATGTTCGCTGCCGGAGCGCTGCCAGCGGGCCATAGACCTGAACTCCCAGGTGGAAAAGCTGGCAAAAAAATATTACGGAAAGACCTCCCTCTTCTATATAGGCCGCAACCTGGACTATGCTGTGGCCATGGAGGCCTCTTTGAAGCTCAAGGAGATAAGCTATGTCCACTCCGAGGCCTACGCCGCCGGAGAGCTGAAGCACGGAACCATTGCCCTCATAGACGAGGAGCAGCTTGTGGTCGCCCTGGCTTGCCACAAGGCCCTCTTTGATAAGCTTATGAGCAATGTGAAGGAAGTGAAGGCCCGGGGCGCCCAGGTCCTGGCCCTGGCCAGGGAGAGCCAGCGGCGCATTTTTGCCGAGGCCGACCAGGTGCTGCTGGTGCCGGAGACCGACGAGCTGCTCATGCCCATTCCCGAGATCGTCCCCCTTCAGCTTTTTGCCTATTACGTGGCGAAGGCCAAGGGCTGCGATATAGATAAACCTAAGAACCTGGCAAAATCCGTCACCGTAGAATAGCTTAAGGAGGACAAAGGTATTGAAGGACAGATATGACAATCCCCTGTGCAAGCGCTATGCCGGCCGGGAGATGCAGGAGATATTCTCCGATGACAGGAAGTTTTCCACCTGGCGCAAGCTCTGGCTCATATTGGCGGAGAGCGAAAAGGAACTGGGCCTGGACATTAGCCAGGAACAGCTTGACGAGATGCGCTCCCACCTGTATGATATAGACTATGAGACCGCCCGCAAACGGGAGGCCGAGGTGCGCCACGACGTCATGGCTCATATCTATACCTACGGACTTGCCTGCCCCAAGGCAAAGCCCATCATCCACCTGGGGGCTACCAGCTGCTATGTGGGTGACAATACCGATATAATTCTTCAAAGAGACGCCCTGAGGCGCATACGCACTTTGCTTTTAAACGCCATCTCCGCCCTTGCGGACTTTGCGGAAAAATATAAGGATCTGCCCACCCTGGCCTATACCCACTTCCAGGCCGCCCAGCCCACCACCGTGGGCAAGCGTGCCACCTTGTGGATGCAGGATCTGGCGCTGGACCTGGAGCAGCTGGACTTTTGCCTGAGCAATCTCAAGCTCCTGGGCTGCCGGGGCACCACCGGCACCGGGGCCAGCTTCCTGGAGCTCTTCGGGGGCGACGGGGAGAAGGTGAAGGCTCTGGAGAAAAAGGTGGTGGAGAAGGCGGGCTTCAGCGGCGCCTACGCCGTCAGCGGCCAGACCTACACCAGGAAGGTGGACTACTTCACCTTGTCCGTGCTCTCCGGCATAGCCCAGAGCGCCCAGAAGTTTTCCAGTGACATCAGGCTCCTGTCCCATCTTAAGGAATTCGACGAGCCCTTCGAGGAAGGACAGGTGGGTTCCTCAGCCATGGCCTATAAGCGCAACCCCATGCGCAGCGAGCGTATTGCCTCCCTCTCCAAGTTCGTCATTGCCGACGCCATGAACCCGGCCATGACTGCCGGGACCCAGTGGCTGGAGCGCACCCTGGACGACTCCGCCAACCGGCGCATAAGCATTCCCGAGGCCTTCCTGGCAGTGGACGGCATACTGACTTTGTATATAAACGTCATCAGCGGAGTCAAGGTCTATCCCAAGGTCATAGAAAGGCACTGGAACGAGGAGCTTCCCTTCTTTGCAACGGAGAACATTCTCATGTACTGCGTGAAGAAAGGCGGCGACCGGCAGACCCTCCACGAGGCCATCCGGGAGCACTCCGTGGCGGCGGGCAAGGCCATCAAGCAGGAGGGAGCCTCCAACGACCTGCTGGACCGTATAGCCGCCGACCCGCTTTTCAAACTCAGCCGGGAAGAACTGGACCGGGTGATCGCCGAAAGCTGCTTTACCGGCATGGCCGTGGAGCAGACTGAGAGCTATGTGAAAGAGGTCCGGCAGCTGCTGGAGGACAATAAGGCATTTCTTGAAGAAAAGTTCAATGCAAATATAAATGTATAAACAAAAGGGGATAATCTAAATGCTGAGCGCAATTGTTGGAATCAACTGGGGAGACGAGGGCAAGGGCCGCATGGTGGACCTGCTCAGCTCCGACTTTGACGTGATATGCCGCTACCAGGGCGGAAATAATGCCGGCCATACCGTGGTAAACGACAGGGGGACCTTTATCCTGAACCTGCTGCCCTCCGGCATACTGAGGGAGACCACCGTAAATGTCATGGGCAACGGCATGGTGATAGACATAGAGCACCTGGTGGGGGAGATAGGCCGTCTCACCGAGAAGGGCATATCCATTACTCCCGACAACCTGAAGATAAGCGAGAAGGCCATAATCTGCCTGCCCTATCACCGCCTCCAGGATGTGATGGAGGAGGAGCGTCTGGCGGACAAGAAGTTCGGCTCAACACGCCGGGGCATTGCTCCCGTATATTCCGACAAGTACAGCAAGAAGGGCATCCGCATGGAAGACCTCTACGATATGGACAGCCTGGAGACCAAGGTGAAGGATATCGTGGAGTGGAAGAACATCACTGTCACCGGCTACGGCCATGAGCCAATAAAGGCCGATGAGATAATGGATTGGCTGAGGACCTACGGCGCCCAGGTCCTGACCTACGTCACCGACGTGGTGGGCTACCTGAACCAGGCCGTAGCTCAGGGCAAGAACATCATGTTCGAGGCCCAGCTGGGCGCCCTGAGGGACATAGACTTCGGTATATACCCCTACACCTCCTCTTCCCAGACTCTGGCCTCCTTTGCCACCACCGGCGCAGGTATTCCCGGCAAGAAGCTGGACGAGACCGTTGGCATCATGAAGGCCTACTCCACCTGTGTGGGCGAGGGCCCCTTTACCGCCGAAATGTTCGGCGAAGAGGCGGAGAAGCTGAGAGCTGCCGGAGGAGAGTACGGCGCCGCCACAGGCAGGCCCAGGAGGGTAGGCCCTTTCGACGTGCCCGCCTCCCGCTACGGCGTCCAGGTACAGGGAGCCGACGCTATCGCCCTGACCAAGATGGACGTACTGTCCTACATGGACAAGATACCCGTGTGCGTGGCCTATGAGGTGGACGGAGTGCGTACCGAGAGCTTCCCCTCCGGGGACCGGCTGGAGCGGGCAAAGCCTGTGATAGAGTACGTGGAGGGTTTCGGCCAGGTGTCCGGCTGCCGCAAGGTGGAGGACCTGCCCAAGGCCGCCCTGGACTATATCAGATATTTGGAGAAGGCCGTGGGCTGCCCCATCAAGTATGTGTCTGTGGGTGCAGGCCGGGATGAGTACATCAAGATGTTCTGAGTGTTCTGAGCCCTATCCCTGGGCCGGGCTCTGCCCGGCGGAAAGGACATTGCAATGAGAGACTATAAAAAAGAATTTGAAAACAGAGTTGCTTTTGTGAAGCGGCTTCTGGCCGAGAGCGGAGCCAAAGGCATAGTCTTCGGCAACAGCGGCGGCAAGGACTCCGCCCTGGTGGGCATTATCTGCAAAGCCGCCTGCGACAATACCCTGGGCATCATCATGCCCTGTTCCTCCAAGCGCAATTATGAGCTGGACGCCAGGGACGGCGAGACCCTTGCAAAGCAGTTTAATATCGAGACCCGGGTGGTGGACCTGAGCCCGGTGAAGGAGGCCATGCTCTCCCAGCTGGCCAGCGCCACCGAAGTGAACAAGATGGCGGATGTGAACATTGCTCCCCGCCTGCGCATGACCACCCTCTATGCAATAGCCGCCAGTGAGGGCCGCTTGGTGGCCGGCACCGGCAACCGCAGCGAGGCCTATGTGGGCTACTTCACCAAATGGGGCGACGGGGCCCATGACTTTAACCCCATCAGCGACCTGACGGTGAAGGAGATCTTTGAATTCCTCCGCTATCTGGACGCCCCGGCCTGCATCCTTGACAAAGCCCCTTCCGCCGGGCTTTTCGACGGGCAGACCGACGAGGACGAGATGGGCTTTAAGTACGCCGACCTGGACGAGCTGCTGCTCACCGGCAGCACCAACGAAAAAGCTGCGGCAATAATAGAGCGCATGCACCGGGGCAGCGAGCACAAGCGCAGACCCATCAGGACCTTTGACAAGGGCTGAGCTTCAAATTTGAAAAATATAGAAAAACTGTGCTTCATAATTGATGCACAGTTTTTTTACAATTTGTACAGAAACTTTCCCGCAGATTAGCAGTCTAATTATGCGTAGCCGGTGAGGAAAACGAGCTCGCCTCCCGCTGCAGATCAATACTGACAAACAAGCTTATTTTAAGGAAAAGGAAATCAAAATGAAAAAAACTGTTATTGCTATTCTTTTAATAATGGCCCTGCTTTGCGCAGGCTGCGGCAGCACCGCCGCCCAGCCCACCGAGACCCCTGCCCAGACCGAGACCCCTGCAACCGAGACTCCCGAACAGACCCAGACCCCCGCTGACGAGAGCGAGGATTCCATGGTGCTGGAGCCCATGGCAAGCTACATCTCATATCAGGTGACGGTCACCGAGGTGCTGGAGGAATTTATCCAGACCACCACCGATGTGAACGATGCGGACAACTATGAGAACACCATCAACTATGTGCCCGGGGAGGACACCCTGGTGTTTGACGCCCAGGGCAATCAGCTCTCCCTCAGCGATGTAAAGGCCGGCGACCTGCTCACCGTCTATACCGGAGCCTATACCCCCGCACCCATGATAATGCCTCCCCAGTATCAGGCGGAGATAATAATCATTGAGGATCCTGAGGCTGAGAGCCCCGTGTTCACCTGCGCCGATACCTTCGTAGCCGACGAAGATGGCATGCTTGTGGGTCTGGGCAATACCCTGGCCCTGAACATGGGCGAGGATGTGGAGGTAGTGGACCGGGAGGGCCAGACCTGCGAGGCCGAGCTGGAGAACATGGACCTGCTGGTGTTTTACGATGTGTCCACCAAGAGCATCCCCGCCCAGATTACGCCCCTGAAGGTGGTGCTGCTGGGCAGCAACGAAACAGCCCTGTCCAATATCCAGGACAAGTAAGCAAAAAGAGTTCGACCTGAGGAGCGCTGAGCCGGCGCTTCTCAGGTCAAATCATTTCCCGGGGATGAAAGGCTCGGTGCTCCGTGCCGGTATAGATCAACAGCCATACTGCGGCCAGCTCCATAGCCAGTCCATAGCCTTTGAACATCAGATAGGCTCCCAGGGCAAGAAGGATAAGCCCCACCGCAAGGCTGGAGAGATCCGTAAGTTTTCTGGCGGAGCTATGGCTTAAAAAGGCTGAGGACAGAGAATACATGATCCTACCCCCGTCCAGAGGAAGGGCAGGCAAAAGATTGAACAGGGACAAAAGCAGACTGACCCCGGCACTGAGTTCCAGCCATGGGCTTCCCAGACGCTGCGACAAAAAGGAGGCTGCCATGGCGTATATAAGCCCCCAGAGGGGCCCGGCGGCGGCTGCCACAGCATGGCCCAAAGCGCCGGTGTAGCCGCTGTAAGCTATACAGAGCCCTTTCAGTTCAGCCCTGAAGCTGTTTATGCGCAGCCCCAGCAGTCTGAGAGTGAACATATGACCCAGTTCGTGGACCAGCGCCGGCACCAGCAGGGCCAATATCTTGTCCACATCGGCGACGAAATATATCAGGGCGGCCAGCAATATTGCGGCGGCGCTCATTCCAAAACGCTCTCTGTTCATAGATAGTTCTCCGGGTCTAGATATAAGCCTTGGCAGCTCAGCTCAAAATGCAGGTGGGGGCCGGTGGCTCTGCCTGTCTGCCCTACGCAGCCTATGACTTGCCCCTCTTCCACTTCCTGCCCTGAACTGACGATGCATTTGCTCAGGTGGGCATACAGGGTAGCATAGCCATCGGAGTGCTGGACGATGCAGTAATTGCCGTAACCGTCGTCCGTTCCGGCATGGCTCACCTGGCCTGAGGCAAAAGCCAGGACCTGGGTCCCGCTGTCTGCGGCGATGTCGGTGCCATAATGAAAGCCGGGCTCGCTGTCCAGGGGGTCTTCCCTGGAGCCAAAGCGGGAACTTACAGTGCCCTCGACGGGGGAGCAGTGATCAAAGGGCAGCTGAGGGGCATCCAGGGAGACCCTGCCGCTCAGAGCATCTTCCCCCGCCAGTAGAGAGGCAGGTATGTCTGCTGCCGTAAGGCTCGCAGCACCGTCCCCGGAGAGGAAGGGCAGCCAGCAAGTTTCGCCGGCAGGGACGGTTTTGTCTTCCGGCGGGTTAATGTATTCCAGAACCTGGACCAGCTGTTCTTCCAGCTGGCCCTGGGCCAGAGAACGGCCTATAGCCTGTATGGCCTTGCCGTAGTCCGTGCCGCTGCACAGCAGCTCTGCTCCCTGCCGGCGCAGCCGGTCAGGCACAGAGGGAAAGCACAGCTTCACGGCAGTGAGACATATGAATAGGGCAGAAGCCAGATATATTTTGTATTCCCGCATTGCGCCACCCCCTGAAAATATATATATTCCCTGTGCGGGAAATATATGAGACAGTTTCTTCTTGACAAGGGCGGCATTGATAATTATAATGTAATGGCTGTGCAGAGAGTTTTACGGCGGCACATGTGTGCTCTGACTTATGCTGCCAGCATGATCTGATATCTGATTTCGGGGTGTAGCGCAGTTGGTAGCGCGCATGGTTCGGGTCCATGAGGCCGGGAGTTCGAATCTCCCCACTCCGACCAGCGTCGGAGCAAAGTCCGCTTTGCTCCGGCGCTTTCTATTTCACGGGGAATAGAAAGCACCATCCGCTCCGCTCCCTTGCTCCTCCTTTCCAAATCGAAGCCGCTTCGCTGGGCTTCGATTTGGTTTTTCTTTTTCTGTAGCATGAAGCCCTATGAATATATTCAGACTATAGTGGCTGCGGACGACATATCGTTCGCTGCTACGTTTTCTCTTATACAATAAAAGCTGTCCGAGTGTAATGCACAGTCGGACAGCTTTTATTTACAGATGAATATTACATAAGCCTGTCAGGCATCCAGTCCGTCTGCCGGAATGTGGATCTCAGCCTGGGAATACAGGGCGGCTTTCCCCGCCATTATGATCCTGTCTCCGTCTTTCCGGCAATACAGGGTGCCGCCCCGGGCGGAAGCCTGGTAGGCAGTCAGCTGCTCTTTGCCCAGTTTCTCGCTCCAATAGGGTATGATGTGACAGTGGCCGGAGCCGCAGACAGGGTCTTCCACCACATTGAGTTTTGGAGCAAAGGAGCGGGATATGCAGTCGAACTCTTCGGAGTCAGAGGCTGAGGTGGCATGGAGCAGCAAGCCGTCCAGCGCCTTCAGCGCTTCCATATTCGGTTTAAGCTCCTTCACCACAGAAGCGTCGTCAAATACGCACAGCAGGTCCCGCCCCATATAGGCCCCGCTGGGCCTGGCCCCAAGGGCAAGAACCATCTCCTGGGTGACCGGGACCTGTTTGAGACCGTATACAGGGAAATCCATTTCATACAGCTCGCCCTTCTTATCAACACCGAGAGCGCCGCTTTGAGTGGAAAAGCTTACGCTGTCCCAAGTCTTTTCGTAAAAGTTCAGCAGCACATAGGCAGTTGCCAAGGTTGCATGGCCGCACAGGTCTATCTCCCCGCCGGGAGTAAACCAGCGCAGCTCATAGCCGCTGCCGTTTTTTACGGTAAAAGCCGTCTCGGACAGATTGTTTTCCTTTGCAATGGCCAGCATCAGCTCATCCGGCAGCCACTGCTCCAGAACACAGACGGCTGCGGGATTTCCGGCGAACACCCGGTCGGTAAAGGCATCCACCACATATTGTTTCAGCGTAAGCTCCTGCATCTCCTGTACCTCCTGATAAGTTTTTATAATTATACTGCGTTCAGGCAGACTTGTACAGAGATAAATGTGTTATGTAAACTACACGAACAAAGAACATCCGCCCGTCAAGAGATAAAGAGGAAAAGGGCCGCCAGCCTATGACCATTGTGACACTCGGGGGTCTTGTAAAACCCGGGGAAATATTATAAAATACCAGCGATTGATAAACTGCGGAATATATTTTCTGGAGATATTTATGGACAAGAGACTTGAGAGAATTTTGCCCCGGGTGCAGAAGCCGGCCAGGTACACCGGCGGGGAGTTCAACCAGATAATCAAGGACAAGGACAAGGTGGACCTCCGTCTGGCCTTCTGCTTTCCCGACACCTATGAGATAGGCATGTCCAACCTGGGCATGAGCATACTCTACCACACCATGAACAGCCTGGACTTTGTATGGTGTGAGCGGGCCTTTGCCCCCTGGGGGGACATGTATGAGGAGATGAAAAAAGCGGGCATCCCTCTCTACGCCCTGGAGAGCGGGGACAGCCTGAAGGACTTTGACGTCCTGGCCTTCTCCATAGGCTACGAGATGGCCTACACCACGGTGCTGGATATGCTGGACATGGCGGGGCTGCCCCTGCGCCGGGAGGACAGGAAGGAGCTTCTGCCCTTGGTCTTTGCAGGCGGCTCTGCGGCGGTGAACGCCGAGCCTATTGCCGATTTTATGGACCTCTTCGTCATAGGCGAAGGGGAGGAGATGAACAATGAGCTGCTCACCCTGCTGCGCCGGGCCAAGCTGGAGGGCTGGAGCAAGGAGGATTTCCTCCTGAAAGCCGCCGGGATACAGGGGGTATACGTGCCCGCCCTCTACGAAATAGCTTACAAGGCCGACGGCACCGTGGAGAGCATCACTCCCAAGGCCGGGGCGCCGGAGAAGGTGACCAAGCGCATAGTCATCGACCTGGACAGCTCGCCTTTCCCCACCAATCCCATCGTCCCCTCCACGGAGGTGGTCCACGACCGGGTGAACCTGGAGCTGTTCCGGGGCTGCGTCCGGGGCTGCCGCTTCTGTCAGGCAGGACACATCTACAGACCAATTCGGGCCAAAAAGCCGGAGACCCTGATAAAGCAAGGGATAGAGACTTTGAAAAACACAGGGCACCAGGACGTGACTCTCCTGTCCCTCAGCACCAGCGACTACCGCCCCTTGGAGCAGCTCTGCGACGGGCTGCTGGAATACTGCGAGAGCCGGAGCATCGGTCTGTCCCTGCCCTCCCTTCGGGCGGACAATTTCTCCATGGAGCTGATGGAGAAGCTGCAAAAGGTGAGAAAGAGCGGCCTGACCTTTGCCGTGGAAGGGGGCAGCCAGCGTCTGAGGGACGCCATAAACAAGAACGTCACGGAAGAGGACCTGCTGAACACCTGCGCCATTGCCTTTGCCGGAGGCTGGAACAGCGTGAAGCTCTACTACATGCTGGGCCTGCCCACGGA
>CALWVZ010000015.1 GCA_944385125.1 uncultured Oscillospiraceae bacterium | reverse complement strand
ACCGTGGCCGCCTGGGTGGCCATGGGCAAGATAGACACCCTCAACTGGATGACCCTCAACGCCATGGGCATATCCCTTATGACCTTTGCCGGACAGAACTACGGAGCCAGGAAGCTGGACCGGGTACGGGGCAGCCTGCGCCTTTCCATGATACTGGGCTTTGCCATGGCTGCAGGGGTCTGCGCCCTTTTCGTCACCTGCGGCAGATACATGCTCATGCTCTTTACCGACGACGCCACCGTGCTGGAAATTGCGGTGATGATAGTGCTCTACATTGCTCCCTGGTACTGGCTCTACGCCCCCATCGAGGTCTTCAGCGGCGGCTTCCGGGGCCTGGGGGACACACTGATCCCCACGATAATCACAGCTGTGGGTGTCTGCCTTGTACGAGTGGTTTGGGTATACACCGTGGTGCCGGTGTGGCATGACATACAGGCTGTATGCATCAGCTATCCAATAAGCTGGGCCATAACTTCCGCAGCCTTCTTTGTATATTATTTCATAGTCAGAAAGCGCAAGCTTTCGGATACTCCTGCACTGCGGTGAGCCGAAACTAAAACGAACTGCCCGCTCCAATTCTGGAGCGGGCAGCTTTTTCCTAAACAAATGGTATTGTGGCTTTTAATGCCGGGCCTGATCTGCGGAAGGAGCAGAAGCCCGATTTTCCTTTTTTGCCACCAGGCCGATTAGCTGGCCGGAGATGATAACAGTCAGCAGGGAGTAGGCTATACGTCCCAGGGGGATATAGCTAAGGGACAGCAGCAGCACGGCCAGGTCGCTGGCCAGATATATCCATTGCAGGGGCAGCTTTGTGAGCTTGCCCAGGGACATGGCCAAGGCGTCGTCTCCGCCGGGAGCTCCCCCGGAGCGGACGCAGAGCCCCACGCCCAGGCCTACGAAGACCGCCCCCAGCACTGCCGCCGCCAGGGGGTGCTCCCCTATGGCGGGATATACCGGGGGGAATTGCTCCAGCAAACAGTACCAAAGGGAGAAACTGCCGCCAGCCAGAGCCGACAGAGCGATAAAACGCCTGCCGAGAGTTTGCCATCCCAAAAGATAGCACAGAACATTGAGAACTAAAGAGCCTAGGGCCGGGGACAGATTCAGCCAGTGATGCAGCAGCAGGGTGAGACCCAGCACCCCACCCTCGGTGACACCGGAGAGGGAGTGGACGTTATAAAGGCCGAAGGCCAGAATGCCGCTGCCGGCGATTGATATCATGATATCCCTGCCAGAGATGTCCAGCCGGGAAAGAAACCGGGATAACAAGTTAACAAAACCTTTCTCAAAGATATTTGCCCGTAAGGCCGGGACTTTTTTGCGGGAAAGGTTCTCCGTTACGGCAGGTCAATTATCCCTGCGGATATGGCCCGGTGCACAGTTTTGTATCTGAAGGCGGCGGGGGCTGAAATGTCATAAAGGCTGGGGTCGCCCTGCTTCCAGTCCGCTGCCGGTAGGGATGCATTCCTCCGCCTTATACAGAGGAAGAGGCGCCGGTTCACTTTAACAAATCCTTTCTTTAAAATTTATGTTTTCCTCCGGCGGTTATGCCGAACGAATATTAAAAGGGCGCGGAGAAAGGCGGTGTACCTTCCGCCCGCGCCCGGTGCGGCGCTGAAGCCGATGTCAGTTGGCGGCTTTCATGGACAAAAAGGCGTTGATGAAGCCGTCCAGATCTCCGTTCATCACGTTGTCGATATTGCCGTTTTCGTATTCGGTGCGGTGATCCTTCACCAGCTGGTAAGGCATGAACACATAGGAGCGAATCTGACTGCCCCATTCTATCTTCATCTGCACGCCCTTTATGTCGCTTATCTTCTCCAGATGCTCCCGCTCCTTTATCTCCGCCAGGCGGGCCCGGAGCATGTTCTTGCAGTTCTCCAGGTTCTGGAAGTGGCTGCGTTCCACCTGGCTGGCCACCACTATGCCCGTGGGTATGTGGGTCAGACGCACGGCGGAGGAGGTCTTGTTCACCTTCTGGCCGCCTGCTCCCGAGGAGCGGTACACGTCCATTTTTATATCCTCGTCCCGCAGCTCTATCTCGTTGTCGTCGCTTATCTCCGGCATGACCTCCACAGCGGCAAAGGAGGTGTGGCGGCGGCCGGCGGCGTCAAAGGGGGAGACCCGCACCAGCCGGTGTATGCCGTGTTCGCTCTTGAGGAAGCCGTAGGCGTTCTCGCCCTCTATCATTATGGTGGCGCTCTTTATACCCGCCTCGTCTCCGTCCAGGTAGTCCATGACCTTGACCTTGTAGCCGTGGCGGTCGGCCCACATGTTATACATGCGGTAGAGCATGGAGGCCCAGTCCTGGGCCTCGGTGCCGCCGGCGCCGGCGTGGAAGGTGAGGATGGCGTTGTTTGCGTCGTATTCCCCGGTGAGCAGGGTGCCCAGGCGGGTGGCCTCCACCTTCTCGGAGAAGGCGGCAAACTCGCTTTTCAGCTCTTCCAGCATGGAGCCGTCGTTCTCCTCCAGGGCCATCTCGCACATGACGTACATATCCTCCCAGGCGGAGCAGAGCTTATGATAGTTTTCACATTTGTCCTTCAGGTTCTTCAGACGCTTCTGCACCTTCTGGGAGCGTTCCACATCGTTCCAAAAGCCCTCCCGGGCGCTGGCCGCCTCCAGCTCCTCTATCTCTTTCTGGGCCGCCTCCAGGTTCAGCGCATCTTTGAGCAGCTCCAAAGAGGGCTTGACGGAGTTGAGTTTGGCCTTATATTCTTCAAATTCCAGCATAGTATCATCCACTTTCCATATTTTCCGTACCTTACATTATACACAAAAATCCAGCATTTGTAAATCGCTTTTTTTATTTGCAATTTCCCCGGGATAAAGTTTCGTTTCCTATTCCAATTTCTAAACTTAAGTGTTATAATAAAATCAACTTTTTGCCGCCTTGTCTCCGGCGGCCGTATCCGCAGCAGATCCCGCAGCCTATGAATTACGGAGGATAAAAAGAAATGATTTCACACGGCAAAGAGATTAAGGTATTTACCGGCAACTCCAATCCCGCTCTGGCAGAGGGCATCTGCTCGGAGCTGTTCAGGACCCTGGGCAACGCAAACGTGTCTCAGTTTGCAGACGGGGAGTGCTCCGTCTCCGTGGCCGAGCCTGTCCGAGGCAAGGATGTTTTCATCGTACAGTCCACCTGTAACCCTGTAAACGACAATCTGATGGAGCTGCTGATAATGACGGACGCCATGCGCCGGGCCTCTGCCGGCCGGGTCACCGCCGTCATACCTTATTTCGGCTATGCCCGTCAGGACAGAAAAGCCAAAAGCCGTGACCCCATATCCGCAAAGCTGGTGGCTAACCTCATCACCGCCGCCGGCGCCGACCGGGTCCTCACCATGGACCTGCACGCCGCCCAGATCCAGGGCTTCTTTGACATCCCTGTGGACAATCTGGTGGGCAGCCAGCTCTTTGTAAAGCACTTTGTCAAGATGTTCGGCAAAGCCAACGAGGACGTTATGGTGGTCTCCCCCGACGTGGGCAGCACCGCCCGGGCCCGGGCCTTCTCCATGAAGCTGGGCACCAACATGGCCATCGTGGACAAGCGCCGGGAGCGGGCCAACCAGTCCGAAGTCATGAACATCATAGGCAATGTGGAGGGCAAGACCTGCATCCTGCTGGACGACATAGTAGACACCGCCGGCTCTCTCTGCGGCGCCGCCAAGGCCATAAAGGAGATGGGCGGGGCCAAGAAGGTCTATGCCTGCGCCACCCACGGCGTGCTCTCCGGCTCTGCCATCGAGCGGATAAACGACAGCTGCATCCAGGAGCTGCTGCTGCTGGACACCATACCCTATCCCGAGGACAAGCCCAAGTGCGACAAGATACGCTATCTGTCCACCGCCGCCGTGTTTGCCGAGGCAATACGCCGCATATACGAGGAAGTTTCCATTTCCAACCTCTTTGAATGATCCCCGCCCCCGGGAGGGCAGGCCGCTTTCCCGCCTCTCAGGCGGTATACAGGTGAGGCAAACATGTTTTTTAAGAAAAACGGCGGCGTGAGCTGGCTCATAGTTTTCCTGGGCAATCCCGGCCCCCGCTATGAGTTCACCCGCCACAATGCCGGCTTCATGGCGGCAGAGGCCATGGCCAAGGACAAAGATCTGAGCATAAACAAGCTCCGCTTCAAGGCCCTTACTGCCGTCTGCACCATAGGCGGACAGCAGGTGCTGCTGATGAAGCCCCAGACCTTTATGAATCTGTCCGGGGAGGCGGTGCGCCAGGCCGCCGCCTTCTATAAAATAGCGCCGGAGCATATCATCGTCGTCTCCGACGAGATAAGCCTGCCCATAGGCAAGTTGCGTATCCGCACCAAAGGCTCCGCCGGGGGCCACAACGGCCTTAAGAATATCATAGCCCGGCTGGGCACGGAGGCCTTCCCCCGCATCCGCATAGGCGTGGGGGCGCCCCCTCATCCCGACTATGACATGGCCGACTGGGTGCTCTCCAGCTTTAAAAACCAGGACGCCGAGGATATGAAGGCGGCGGCGGCCAGGGCGGCCCAGGCGGCGGAGTGCTATATCACTCAGGGGCCGGACAGGGCCATGAACCTTTTTAACTAGTATTTACGGCTCGCTCAGCCTGCGGGAGCAGGCTGAGGCCGGAAGATAAAGTACGAAGGAGGAGACCGCTTATGAAGAAAAACTGTATTGCGATGCTGCTTGCTGGCGGTCAGGGCTCAAGACTTTATGCACTGACACAGAAAGTGGCAAAACCCAGCGTTCCCTTTGGCGGAAAGTACCGTATAATCGACTTTCCTCTCTCCAACTGCGCAAACTCCGGGATCGACACCGTGGGAGTGTTGACCCAATACCGACCCCTTCAGCTCAACAGCTATATCGGCAACGGCCAGCCCTGGGACCTGGACGTGGCCGACGGCGGAGTGTATATCCTGCCGCCTTACCAGAGCGCCGGGGAGAAAGGTTCCTGGTTCTCCGGCACGGCCAACGCCATCTATCAGAACATCAGCTTTATAGAGACCTATAACCCGGAGAACGTGCTCATCCTCTCCGGCGACCATATCTATAAAATGGACTATTCCGACATGCTCCGGGAGCATGTGGAGCGGGAAGCTGCCTGCACCATCTCCGTGCTGCAGGTCTCCATGGAGGAGGCCACCCGCTTCGGTATCATGAACCTGGGGGAGGACGGCTACGTCAACCAGTTCGAGGAGAAGCCCAAGCAGCCCAAGAGCGACCTGGCCTCCATGGGCATATACATATTCAATTGGAAGAAGCTGAGGGAGTACCTCATCGCCGATGAGAACGACCCCAAGTCCTCCAAGGACTTCGGCAAAAACATCATCCCCAACATGCTCGCCGCCGGGGAGAAGCTCTGGCCCTACCGCTTCAAGGGCTATTGGAGGGACGTGGGCACCATCACCAGCCTCTGGGACGCCAACATGGATATGCTGTCCCCGGACCTTATAAACCTCTACGACCCCGCCTGGCCCATCGGCTCCAGGAGCCCCATCTGCCCGCCCCACTATGCCGGGGAGAAGTCGGAGATCATCCACTCCATCGTCACCGAGGGCTGCGAGGTGGACGGCCATGTGGAAAACTCCGTTTTGTCCCCCAACGTGGTCATCGGCAAGGGAGCAGTTGTGAACTACAGCGTGCTCATGCCCGGCGCCGTGGTGGAGAACGGAGCAGTAGTTGAATACGCCATTGTAGGGGAGAACACCGTCGTTCATTCCGGCGCCCACGTGGGAGCCCCTCCCGACGGCACCGACGCCTGGGGCGTGGCCACCTGCGGGCCGGATATAGAGATCAGGAGCGGTGCGTCCGTGCCCGCCGGCGCCATGATCTACACCGGGGAGGAGGTTTAAGCAATGAAGAATTTCCATGGGATCATCTTTGCCTACAGCGCTGCCCCTGAACTGAGAGAACTGGTGGGCGCACGCACCGCCGCCTCTCTGCCCTTCTGCGGCAGATACAGACTTATCGACTTTGCCCTGTCTTCCATGCGCAACGCCGGCGTCCTGGATGTGGGCATCATCATGCAGAGGGACTACCAGTCCCTGCTGGACCACATCGGCTCCGGCAAGGCCTGGGATATGAGCCGCCGCAGCGGCGGGCTGCGCATGCTGCCCCCCTTCGGCCTGCCCGAATACCACACCGGCAACTACACCGGCACCATCGAAGCTCTCAACGCCGTGTCCACCTACATCCGGGATATCCCCCAGAAATACCTGGTGCTGCTGCTGGGGAACATGTGCGCCAATATCGACCTTGTGCCCATCATGCGCCAGCACAGCCGCTCCGGGGTGGAGATAACCGCCATCTGCGCCGACCACGATCCCGACGGCAGCCATCACCGCTATGTGCTGGGGGAGGACGGCTTTGTAAAGCAGATACTTTTCGACCGCACTGAGGGCGAGGGCCTGCCTTCCCTGGAGGGCTACATCATCAATAAGGACACCCTGCTGAGGATGATGGACGGCTGCAAGTCCCACAACCAGTACAGCTTCCATAAGGACGCCGTGGCGGCCTTCCTGGCCCGGGGCGGCAAGATGGCCACCTATGTCCACCCCGGCTATGCCGCAGCCATCCGCACCGTGGAGGCATATTACAAGGCCAGCATGGATATGCTTAAAACCGAGTACCGCCGCCAGATGTTCCCGGCGGACCGTCCCGTACGCACCAAGGTCCATGAGGAGGTCAGTACCTACTACGGCGAGACTGCCGTCTCCCGCAACAGCCTTGTGGCCGACAACTGCAAAATCGAAGGCAGCATCGAAAACTGCATCATCTTCTCCGGCGCCAGGATAGAGAAGGGCGCCAAGCTCCGCAACTGCATCGTCATGCGGGGCGGAATAGTTGGAGAGAACACGGAGCTGGACTGCGTCATAGCGGATAAGTTCTGCTCCTTCTCCCCCGGCACCGTGCTCACCGGCAATGCCAGGCTGCCCATGGTGGTGCCCAAAGGCGTCAGCATCTGAGGAGCAGGGGCCAACATTTTATGCAGGATTCCCGGTGCGGCGGCTCAGTCTCGCCGCACCGGAATTTTGATATTTTACCAAAAAGCCGGAGCGCAGCTTCCTGCGGCCTCCGGCTGAACATGGAGGAAAGAAATTAATGACCAACCAAATTTCCCGGGACGAGGTGCGCAGCGCCATTGAGGATAAGCTCTGCGCCCACTTTGGAGTAGCCAGCGAGCTTGCTACCGACGCCCAGATATTCCAGGCGACCGCCATTGTGATAAGAGAGCTGATGAGCCGCCTGCTCACGGCCGAGAACCCCAAGCATGCCGCAAAGGAAGTCCATTACATGTCCATGGAGTTTCTCATGGGCCGCAGCCTGATGAAGAACGCCTATAACCTGGGCATCTCCCAGGCCGTCATCGGCGCCTTGGAGGACATGGGCCGCAGCGCCGCCGACATCTTCGAGGAAGAGCCGGACGCAGGCCTGGGCAACGGCGGCCTTGGCCGTCTGGCCGCCTGCTACATGGACTCCATCGCCACCGAGGGCCTGGAGGGCACCGGCTATTCCATCTGTTACGAGCTGGGCATGTTCAAGCAGAAGCTGGTGGACGGCAAGCAGACCGAGGTGGCCGACGACTGGCGCATCAGCGCCGAGAGCTGGCTGGTGCCCCACTATGAGGACGCCGTGGAGGTCCGCTTCGGCGGCCAGATAGAGGCCCATTGGGACAGCCTGGGCCACTACCATGCCGAGCACCGCAACTATGACGCAGTCATAGCCGTGCCCCGGGATATGCTCATCGCCGGCTACGGCGGACGGGAGATAAACAAGCTGCGCCTCTGGGACGCCAAGAGCACCAATTCTCTGGACATGTACCTCTTCTCCGAGGGCAAGTATGTAAAGAGCATGGAGCAGCGCACCATGGCCGAGGTCATCACCAAGGTCCTTTACCCCGCCGACGACCACATGGAGGGCAAGTCCCTGCGCCTTAAGCAGCAGTACTTCTTCGTCTCCGCCACCGCCCAGGACATAGTCCGCAAGCACATTGAAAAGTGGGGGGACATCCGCAGCTTTGCCCAGCACCACACCATCCAGATAAACGACACCCACCCCACCCTCATCATCCCCGAGCTGATGCGCATATTCATGGACCAGTACCAGCTGGGCTGGGACGAGGCCTGGGAGATAGTCAAGGGCAGCGTGGCCTACACCAACCACACCGTCATGGCGGAAGCTCTGGAGAAGTGGCCCCAGGGCCTGGTGCAGCAGCTGCTGCCCCGCCTGTGGGAGATCATGTGCGAGATCAACCGCCGCTGGTGCGACTACCTCATCAGCTGCTTTGGCAGCAACGAGAGGGTGGGCCGCAACATGATAATCAGCGGGGGCCAGGTCCACATGGCCAACATGTGCCTTGCCGCCTGCTATAAGGTCAACGGCGTGTCCCGGCTCCACGGGGAGATCCTTAAAAACGACCTGTTCAAGGACATCTGCTCCCTGGACCCCCAGCGATTCACCCACGTGACCAACGGCATCGACCACCGCCGCTGGCTCAGCCAGATAAACCCCGGCCTCCACAAGCTCATAGTGGAGCTGCTGGGGGGCGACGATTACCTCCTCAAGCCGGAAGAGCTCATCAAGCTGGCAGACTTTGCCGGGGACGACCGGGTGAGGGAGCAGGTCAACAAGATCAAGCAGGAGAATAAGGAGCGCTTTGCCCGCTTCGCCCTGAGAAACGACGGCTTCGTTCTCAACACCCAGGCCATCATGGACGTTCAGGTCAAGCGCCTGCACGAGTACAAGCGCCAGCTGCTGTGCGCCATGAGCATAGCCAGCCTCCAGATGCAGCTGCACGACAATCCCAACATGGACTTCGTGCCCCGGAGCTTCGTCTTCGGCGCCAAGTCCGCCGCCGGGTACAAGACCGCCAAGCGCATCATAGAGCTGCTGCTGTCCATGGCCGACGATATAAACAACGACCCCGTGTGCAAGGATAGGCTCCAGGTCTACTTTGTGGAGAACTACAGAGTCAGCGCCGCCGAGGCCATCATGCCCGCCGCCCAGGTCTCAGAGCAGATATCCACCGCCGGCAAGGAGGCCTCCGGCACCGGCTGCATGAAGCTGATGATGAACGGCGCCGTGACCATAGGCACCCTGGACGGCGCAAACGTGGAGATGTACGAGCGCCTGGGAGACGAGAACATGTTCCTCTTCGGCCTGCACACCGACGAGATCGCCAACTGGCGCCGCAGCGGCTACGACCCGGCGGGCCTGGCCCAGAGAGACGGGGAGATCATGCGCATCATGTCCCGCTTCCGTCAGGGCTTTGCCGACGGCAAGAGCTACTCGGACCTGGTGTCCAGCCTGCTCTACGGCGGCGACCAGTACATGCTCATCGCCGACTACCGGGCCTATGCCGACTGCCAGAAGCGCATGTATGAGCGCATCAAGGACGAGGGGGAGAGAGCCCGCCTGTCCATCATGAACACCGCCCAGAGCGGCGTCTTTGCCGCCGACAGGGCCATAGCCGAATACGCAAAGGATATATGGCAGATAAAATAAGGCCTCAGACCGAAAGTGTTGATGCCGCCGTAGTCTTCGGCGGCATCAACATGGATATATGGGGCCGGCCGGAAAAAGCCCTTGTGCCCAAGGACTCCAACCCCGGCGCCGTCACCCTGCGCCCCGGAGGCGTGGGGAGGAACATCGCCCATGACCTGCGGCTGCTGGGGCTGGAGGTCAGCCTTGTTGCGGCCATTGGCGGGGACGTATACGCCTCCGCCATCAGCGAGAGCTGCCGGGCCCTGGGGATAGACCTGAGCCTTGCCCCGGTATTCCCCCAGCGGCGCAGCTCTACCTATCTGTATATCAGCGACGAGAAGGGGGAGATGCAGCTGGCCGTCAGCGACATGGACATCTGCTCGGCCCTCACGGCGGAATATGCCGCCGCAATTTTGCCCAAACTACAGGCGAAGGCCATAGTGGTGGACACCAATATCCCGGAGGGGACCATCCGCTATATCTGCGACAACAGCAGCATCCCTGTGTACGCCGACCCGGTATCCACCGCCAAGGCGGCGAAGCTGCTGCCGGTGCTCCACCGGCTCTCCGCCATAAAGCCCAACGCCCTGGAGGCGGAAGCCCTCACCGGGGAGAGAGACCCGGAAAGGGCAGCCAGGGCCCTGGTGGAAAAGGGCGTGAAGCGGGCCTTCATCAGTCTGGGCAGCCAGGGCATGATCGCCGCCGACGAGAGCCAGCTGCTGCGCCTGCCCATACCGCCCACCCGCCTGGTGAACGTCACCGGCGCCGGGGACGCCGCCATGGCCGCAATAGTGCTCTCCGGGATAAAAGGGCTGGGGCTGAGGGAGACGGCGGAGCTGGCTCTCAGGGCAGGCTCCATAACCTGCGGCAGCGAGAGCCCTAATACGGAAGAACTTAAGGAAATACTGAAAATATTTTGAGAACGGGGGATACCAGCATGGAGACCGGCAGTAGGAGATTCAGCTTTTCAGGGCTGCTTTTTGCCCTGCTGCTGGCCCTGGAGCTGAGCTTTGTGACAGACATGCTCACAGCCAGAGCTGACGGCGGACTGTCCGCCCAGGCTCTGGGGCTGGTGTTCGCCCTGAGCTTTCTGGCCCTTGCCGTTCTTGGCCAGCTGAAGAAGAAGCTTGTGAAATGGCTTTTTCTCCTCTTTACCGCCGTGGCCTTGCTCCTGGGGGGCGCCTTGTATTTTGTGTGGCTGAACACCTGCAGGACCGGGGTGTATCAGGATGTGGACAAGGCCAAGACCCAGGTGTTCGCAGGGAAAAAAGTGATGGCCCTTGTGCCCCATCCCGGGGATGAGGTGTATCTGCTGGGGGGCGTGCTGGAGCAGTACGTGAAATACGGCAGCAATGTGTATATAGTTTACGTCTTCAACGGCGACGCCCAGGGCGAGGGCATCCAGCGCATCACCCAGGCCGACGCCGCCATGAGCTCTATAGGAATCCCGGCGGAAAACCTTATCTTCCTGGGCTATGGCGACAGGCTGAACCAGGACGGTACGCCGGTGTATCTCTGCCCGGAGGAGGAAGTGCTCACTTCCGTCTCCGGCTTTTCCAGCACCTACGGCACCGACAGGCACCCGCCCTTCAACCCCGGGGCAGCCTATACCAGGGACAACCTGTATCAGGACATCCGCACCCTGCTGCTGCGCTATACCCCGGATGTGGTCTTCTGTACCGACAGCGACCAGGATGTGGACCACCAGACTGTGGCCATGTTCTTTGAACAGGCCATGGGGGAGGTGCTGAAGGCCCGGCCCAGCTATGAGCCGGTGGTGCTCCGGGGCTTTGCCTACAGCACGGCCTACGACGCTCCCCATGATTATTACGCCCTCAACGCCCTGTCCACGGTGAAGCCGGGGAATGAGGACTTCATCACCGACGGGGGCAGCAATATATATAACTGGAACGACAGGCTCCGCCTGCCGGTGCAGCCCGGCGTCCTCTCCCGCTCCATCTTCAGCAGCTCCGGCTACGCCTTGGCCGGCTGCTACAGCGGAGTGAACGAGTCCGGCCGCACCGACAGGATAATCAACGGGGATAAGGTGTTCTGGTTCCGGGAGAGCGGTTCCCTGAGCTATGAGGCGGAGTTCTGGGTCAGCTCCGGGGAAGCCTCGGTCCTCAAGGATTTTGTCCTCAGCCAGCATACCCAGAGCCATGAGGACCCGGGCTATTCCGACAATACCTGGGTGCCTTCCCCCGAGGACGGGGAAAAGCGGGTGATAGTCAAGTTCGATGAACCCACCCTCATCAGCCGGGTGGCGCTCTATGACAATCCCTCCATGGCCGACAATGTGCTGGAGGTGGCCGTGCGGCTTGATAACGGCGCCTTCTACCTCAGCGGGCCCCTGGAGCCCAACGGCTCCGGCACGGAGGTCAGCTTCGACCCGGTGTATATTGAGGAAATGGAAGTCGTCCTCATGGAGACGGAGGGCAGCGGCGCCGGTCTCACGGAGCTGGAGTTCTATGCCGGGGGCTATGAGCCGCCCTTCAGCTTCATAAAGCTCACCAACGCCCAGGGGGACTTCATCTACGACTATTATATCGACCCCAGCGGCCGGGAGGAGCTGGGCCTCTATGCCTTCGGCTGCAGCGGCGACAGCGCCGACTACAAGATAATCTGCATAGGCGAGGGCTGCTACGTCTCCAACGAGGAAGGCAGGCTGATAATGAACTGCCCCGAGGGCAAGAGCTGCACCCTCACCCTTATGGATGAAAGCGGCCAGCTCAGCGACACCGTGTACATCCGCAACGACCGCCGCTGGCCCGTGGAGCTGGCTCAGGCCCTGGAATACCATATGCGCTTTGAGTTCAAAGACGGAGAAAACAGCAATACTCTGATGATAGTGAATAAGCTTAAAGAGCTTGCAGGCAGGGCTTAAACAGGCCCGCCGTCCTGCATGGCGGTAAATAAGCATCTTAAGCATCTAAATAAGCATCTTGCGTGACAGCCCGCCGGGGAGTTTTCCCCGGCGGGCTGTCTTTATACAATATACATTTTCCCTAGTCTACAGTATTATTGAGCGGATGAAGGAGATAATGTAAAAAAAGGGGGCAGTGTATATGAAAGTGACCAGAGAGGGGATAAGAGACTTTGAAAACATGCTCTATCTCAGCGAAAAATCCCAGGCCACGGTGGAGAAATATTCCGCCGCACTTCACCGCCTGAGAGCCTATTTGGCAGGGGAGGAGCTGGATAAGAAGCGCCTGCTGGAATACAGGGAGGCGCTGCTGCAAAAGAACAAAGCCCGGACGGTAAATGTGGCTCTGTCCGCAATAAATGCCTATCTGGAGTTTACCGGACAGGGGGATTACCGCATAAGGCTGTTGAAGATCCAGCGCCGGGCCTTTACTGAGGAGGACCGGGAGCTGGGGGAGGAGGAGTACCGCCGCCTGCTCTGCGCCGCCCGGGCGAGAGGCAGCAAGAGGCTGCATCTTGTCATGCTCACCCTCTCCGGCACCGGCATCCGTATAAGCGAGCTGCCCTTCATCACCGTGGAGGCCGTGCGTTCAGGGCGGGCCGAAATAAGGCTGAAAGGCAAAACCCGCATGGTCCTGCTGCCAAAGGAGCTGCGCAGACGGCTTGCGGAGTTCTGCAGGGCCAGTGGAATAAAAAGCGGATATATTTTCCGCACCCGCAGCGGCAGACCCGTGGACCGCTCCAACATTTGCCACGAGATGAAGCGTCTCTGCGCCCAGGCGGGAGTGGAGGAGGGAAAGGTCTTTCCTCACAATCTGCGCCATCTCTTTGCCAGAAGCTATTTTGCCGTGGAAAAAAATCTGCCTCATCTTGCGGATGTGCTGGGCCACAGCAGTATTGAAACTACCAGGATATATGTGGCCGTCAGCGCCGCCGCCCACGAGAGGACCCTGAACAGGATGCGCCTGATAATATAAAAAAATAAAAATAAAAACCACAGAATATTTCTTCTGTGGTACCTGCCGGCCCCTATTACCCATACACATACTCCGGCCAAACAATTGTAAACTAAGACTTCTCTCTTTGCAAGAGCTATTACATATTTATAGGCAGCCAAAAGCGGCATGAAACAAGCATTTTGTTCCATGCCTCCCCTTCGTGAAAAAATGTTCTCCTAAAAATATACCGGCTACCGGCTTCGCCCTTTTTCGCCCGGCTCCAATGCTAAGCTTTACCACAGAAGAAATATTCTGTGGTATTCCCGGAAAACCAAAGCCGGAATATCGGGAGGGGAAATTTTAAAATGAAGCGCAACGGCAAAAACAAAGTATTGGCCTTGCTTATGGCCATAGTTATGCTTCTCTCTGTACTGCCTATGTCGGGCATGGCGGAGGGAACGCTTTGCAGCCTCAATGACAGCTGCCAGGCGGCTGAACACCAGGAGGGATGCCCTTTCTATGCCGAGACTCAGAACGGCGATTCTAAGGCAGAGTACAAACTGGAGGCGGCAGGCTCGGGAGAGACCCAACAGCCTCAGGAGACTCAGCAGCCTCAGGAGACTCAGCAGCCCAAGGAGACCGAGCAGACTCAGGAGACTGAGCAGCCTCAGGAGACTCAGCAGCCCCAGGAGACCGAGCAGTCCCAGGAGACCGAGCAGCCTCAGGAGACCCAGCAGCCTCAGGAGACCCAGCAGCCTCAGGAGACCCAGCAGCCTCAGGAGACCCAGCAGCCTCAGGAGAGCGAAACGGTAAAGGCTTTTCTGGATGCCGTGAAGGCCATAGTTCTCCCGGAGGAGATAGATGAGGAGAAAGAGGAGGAGCTCAGCAAATTAGTGGCTACGGCCATGGAAGCCTATGAGGCACTGAGCGCCGAAGATCTGGAGCGGGAGGACGTTAAGGCGGGCCTTAGGCTGCTGGACGAAGCGGTAAAGGCCCTCAGCAGCATTGCCGCCACCCAGGAGCCGGCCCCGGTGGCCAAGATAGGGGACACGGAATACGCCGCCCTGGATGAGGCTGTAGCCGCTGCCGGCGACGGTGCGGTCATAGAACTGCTGGCCGACTGCGAGACCGAAGGCCTGAACCTCTCAAAGGACCTGACCATAAAGGGCGGCTATACCGTCACCTTTACAAAATACGGCATAGCTCTCTGGGGCAAGTCCCTCTGCTTTGAGGACTGCACTGTGGTCATGAACGGCATCGGCTCCACACCCTACACCGCCGAGTGGAACTGGATGAGCGTCTGCGCAAGCCCCAATGCCTCCCTGACCTTGAATAATGCGGTTATGACTATGGACGGCCAGGGGCTCAACAAACACGCCGTTTATTTCTGCTCCAACAACAAACTGAACCTGAACGGCTCCAGCCTCACCATCAGCAACTACGCCCAGGACGCCCTGGAATGGGACGGCGGCGACGGGGGATATAACATAAATATTTTCAACTCCAGCTTTACCTCCGACCACAACCGTTCCGGCTTTACCGGCACCTTCTATGCCACCATAGACAACAGCGTGGTCAAGGTGGTAAACAGCGCCGGCAACGGCTCCAACGGCTCCCACTTCCTTATCAGGAACGGCTCCACCGTGGATTTCAGCGGCAACGGCAGCCACGGCCTCTCCGCCGGGCTCTTAAGCGTTGAGGACTCCACCGTCACAGCCAACAACAACGGTATGTGCGGCGTGATATTCACCGGGGCCGGGACCTTTGTGAACTCCCAAATCACGATCACCGGCACAAAGGGCACCAGCTACTGGAACGCAGGCATGAGACTTTACAAAGCAAATGCCACCGCCAGCATCGACGCCGGTACCCGCCTCACCATTACCGACAACTATGTGACCGGCCTGTTTTTGGACTCCTCCACAGCGCTGTCCATAGCGGAGGGGGCCCAGGTGCTCATAAGCCGCAACTGCGCCGAACAGGCAAATTGCTCCACCAGCATGGACCTTGCCCGCTGCGGCGGCGGCATCACCGTGAGAAGCGGAGCCTCCGCCGTCCTGTCCGGCACTACGCAAATTTACAACAACCATGCCGCCCTGGCCGGCGACGACATCTATGTGGAAGAGGGGGGCGGCGTCAGCTTCAGCGCCGTGGGCAGCGGCTGGACCCTGGATGATTGCAGCCACGCCATAGACGGCTGGTATGAGGACATGGCCAATGTCACCCAGGACGGCGTTACCGCATACAACCGCTGGAACGCCCATGACAGCGCAAAGGAGCATATAGTCCTTGCCGCACCCGGCAGCTATACCGGGGTGACGGCCCTGAAGGCCGCCCACGGCAAGCAGGCTCCCGCCGAGCCGCTGCCCTGGCCCGAATCCCCGGAGAATATCTCCCGCTCCAAGACGGCCACGAATCTGGACGCAAACCTGGAGTCCACCGTGACCCTGGGCCTGCCCGCCGCCCAGCAGCAGCTGGTCAGCGACCTGGTCTTCGTCCTGGATAAGTCCACCAGCGCCCAGGTGGAGAACCAGGTGCTGGATATGCTCTCCCAGCTCAATGAGCAGATACGGGGCAGCAGCGCCGCTGTGAAGGTGGGCGTGGTGATCTTCAACAAGCAGGCCAACAATGTCCTTGGGCTGACGGCTCTGAACGACCAGAACCTGCCTGGGATCCAGGAGGCCATCCAGACAAAGATCAGCAGCGGTACCAACACCCATGCCGGACTTCTGGCAGGCAAGGCCATGCTGGACGCCGACACCGGGGTGGAGGCCGGACGCAAATATCTTATCTTCGTCAGCGACGGTATAAGCTATATCTTTGACGAAGAGTCAAACTCCATCAACTCCCAGCAGCTGACCACCGGCGAGTACGCCATTATGGCCGGGCCGGACTGCTGGGGCATCCGCCACTATCAGGAGGGCGGCCAGCTATATGTCCCTGAAGATTTCGGAAGCTACCTGGGGGCTGTGGGCCGGGACCTGAGCATGGTGCAGCAGTATATCCAGCCCTATGCCAGCGCCTCTTCCAATCAGGAGCTGCACATCCCCAGGGAGAACGGAACAGCTTACCCCAGCTGTGTAGACGTGGCCCTGTATAAGACCGCCCTTGCTTACCAGTCGGCCCTGGCCTCCGGCTACAACTGCTTTGCCGTCACCGCCGATACCGGCTCCGGCGGCGCAAATCCCTGGGGTCCGGCCTTCATGGCCTATCTGGCCCAGGGCAGGAGCGTGAGCTTTGGGGGGATACAAAACGATATCCTGTATCTGCTCTCCGCCGGCTCCACCGTGAAGGACTACATAGGCAGCGGCAAGGACAACACAGGCAAGGACTACAACATGGACTTTGTCAACGACATCTCCCGTCTCAAGCTCACCGTGGGGGCAGCGGAGCTGGACAAAGTGCAGATAAGCAGGAACAAATACGGCTTCGGAGCCTTGGGCGGCGATGAGTACCGCTTCGTCCTGGAGTACTTCCCCGACAGCGCAGCCGGCGCCGGTGACGAGCATTTCGTCTGGTACATAAACGAGTCCATCAAGATAACTCAGCCGGTGCAGCTGAGCTATGCAGTGAAGCTCAGCGATCCCCAGACCGCAGAGGGGACTTACGGCGAATATGACGCCAACGGCAGCCAGGGCAAGGGCTCCCTGTATACCAACAATTCCGCCACCCTGTATCCCAAGGACAGCAACGGCGATCCGGGCCTTCCCCAGGCCTTCCCCAAACCCACCGTATCCTACGACGTTCTGCCCGCCCTTATCAGTATTGATGTCACCAAAATCTGGAACGACGGGAACGACGCCGACGGTCTGCGCCCCCACAGCCTCAAGGTGAGCCTCTATGTGGGAGACACAGATGCCCACATGTCCCTGGTACTCAGCGAGGCAAACAAGTGGCAGGGCAGCTTTGACGGCCTGCCTGCAAACTACCAGGGCGTGCCCATAGACTACAGGGTCTACGAGGAAAAGGTGGAGGGCTATACTTCTCAGGCCGACATCACTGAAACCGACGGGGGATTTGCCGTTGTCCTCACCAACACCCACGCCGTTGACACCGTATCCATCCCCGTGCAGAAAGTATGGCAGGACAACAACGACGCCAACGGCCGCCGCCCCGGCAGCGTCACCCTGTATCTCTATGCCAACGGCAAATATACCGGCGAGACCCTGGTCCTCCGCAGCCGCAGCGGCTGGGCGGGCAGCTTTGACGGCCTGCCCAAATACAGCAAGGGACAGCCCATAAGCTATACCGTGCGGGAGAAGTCCGTGTACTTCTACAACGGGAAGGTCAGCGCCGACTCCAAAGGCGGCTTTATCGTCACCAACTATTACACCACCGTGCCCACCACCGGCGACAACGGCAGGCTGTGGCTGTGGACCGGGCTGTCCATAGGCAGCCTGGCGGCCCTGGGAGCTGCGGCCCTGCCTGCCTACAGGCGCAGAAGAAAGGAATGAAGCCTTCTCCGGCGGTAAAGGGCAGCGGCACGGCCGCTCCCTGAGCCGCTGAACAGGCGGCCGCCCCGGGCGCAGGCGCTATGGGGCCCTGCCACGGACAAAAAAAGAGTTCGGATAAATTCTCCGAACTCTTTTTGCTTGCTATATAGATACAATATAGGACCTATCAGTCGGTCACGTAGGGCAGGAGAGCGATCTGACGGGCTCTCTTTATAGCCTCGGTGAGCTCACGCTGATGCATGGCGCAAACGCCGGTGGTGCGGCGAGGCAGGATCTTGCTGCGCTCGGACATGTAGCGGCGAAGCTTGGCGGTGTCCTTGTAGTCGATAAAGGTGGCCTTATCAACGCAGAACTGGCAAACCTTTTTCCGTTTGCGGTTCTTGGGGTTATTCTTATCGAAAGCCAAAGCTGTATCCTCCTATCAAATATTTTTTGTTGCGGCTCAGAAGGGCAGCTCGCCGTCGCCGTCGTCCAACTCTGCAAAGGGGCTTGCACTTGCAGAGGGGGCGGAGGAGGCGTGGCCGGCGCTGTAGGAGCGGCTTTCGCCGCTGCTGCTGCCGTAATTGCCGCCGTAGCTGCCGCTGTCACCGCTGTCGCGGCGGCGGCTCTCGCCGAAGTAGATATTGTCAACGACCACCTCGGCGCTGCGGCGCTTGCCGCCCTCCCGGTCGGTCCAATCCCTTATCTGCAGGCGGCCGGAAACTACGGCCATGCTGCCCTTCTGGAAATACTTGCTGACAAATTCGGCGGTTTGACGCCAGGCGACGCAGTCAATAAAATCGGTCTGCTTTTCGCCGCCGTCCCGGCTGCCGAAATCACGGTCAACAGCCAGGGTGAAGCTTGCCACCGGCGTCTGGGACTGGGTGTATCTGAGCTCCGGGTCCCGGGTCAGACGGCCCATAATGGTGATGTGGTTAAGCATAGCTGCGCTCCTTACTCTGCACGCAGGGTGATCAGGCGACGCAGTATGCCGTCGGTGATACCGAGAATACGGTCCAGCTCGGCGGGGAACTCGGGAGCGCTGGTGAACTTCATCAGCACATAGTAGCCCTCGGAAATGTAGTTGATCTCGTAAGCCAGCTTGCGCTTACCCATCTCCTCCATTTCGTCAAGAGTACCATTTGCTTCCACAAGTGCCTTGAACTTCTCAACAACAGCTGCGGTCTGCTCCTCAGTGAAGTTGGGGTTGATGATGTACATTACTTCGTACTTTTCGCTTGCTTTTGCCATGGTTGCACCTCCTTTTGGTCTTTTGGCCCCCGCTGAAACGGGAGCAAGGATCGCCCATCCTTTGGACAGGCTATATTATTATAACGGTTTTCCCTGGAATGTCAAGGCTTTTCAGGCATTTGCCGGCAAAAAAATCTGAGAGGGGCGGCAGTTCGCTCCTCTCAGCCAAAGATATTCAGCACTCCATCTGTTTTCCCAGAAAACAGGCGGCCATCTGGGCCAGCTTGTATTCCAGCTCCGTTGCGGCAGAGCCGCTGCGCTCGGAGACGAACAGCACGCAGCCCATCAGGTCACCCTCGGCAATTACCGGGACGGCGGTGGAGACCCGGTATTTCTCGCTGGTCTGGCTCACCGGCAGCTCGCTGCCTCCGGGAGAAAAGCGGTAGGCGCTGCGCCCCTCCATAAGCTCGGAGAGCTGTTGGCTCACCGGCTTCTCCAGCAGCTCCCGCCGGGCCGGGCCGGAGACGGCTATGAGGCTGTCCCGGTCACAGACGGCAGCTATGCCGTCTGCGGTTTTGCGCAGGCTGTCGCATATCTGGGCGGCAAAGTCCCCCAGCTCGCCGATGGGGGAATATTTCTTGAATATCAGCTCGCCGTCCTTGTCGGTGAATATCTCCAGCGGGTCGCCTTCCCGGATACGCATGGTGCGGCGGATCTCCTTTGGTATGACCACTCGGCCAAGATCGTCAATTCTGCGGACGATACCGGTTGCTTTCATTATATTTCTCCTTTGGCTCAAATTGTCTTCCATGATATTATTTGCAGCCTCTGGAAGATTATGCAGGAAACGAGCGGCAAGGCAAAGCGCAGAAAAGTCTGCGGCAGGAAAGCAGATCAACAGCATAGAAAAAGGGCAAAGGGATGTCTGGCTCCCGACCGGGCCTGGGAAAAATAACCATACATTATTTCCCATGAATAGCACAGGATATTACTGTAAATTAAAGCTCCGGGGGAGGATAAGAATGAATATAGGCCTGGGAGCAAAAAGGCTCCTGATAAGCTTCATGTGCATATTCCTGGCCTTCCTGCTGCTGGCGGCCTCCATGCCGGCAAAGGCGGCGGAGGGCGGAAGCGAGAGCGCAGCTAGAAGCAGCCGGGAGGCGCCGTACCGAACGGAGGGCAAAACCACAAAGGAGAGCCAGGGCTCTCCTTTTTCTTATGCGGCTATATTAACATAGAAGAAGGCCGTCAGTTGCCGGCGTTCTCCTGGGCCTTTATCTTTTCCTTCCAGCACTTGTGGCACATGGCGATGTAGCTGTCGTTGCCCCCCAGGAAGACCTGGTCCCCCTGGGTGAGGATGCGGCCCTGGCCGTCCAGCCGAGCGTTCACCGTGGCCTTCCTGCCGCAGGCGCAGACGGTCTTTATCTCCGTCAGGGAGTCGGCCAGTTCCATGAGCCGCTTTGAGCCGGGGAAGAGCCGGGTGAGAAAGTCGGTGCGCAGGCCGAAGCACAGCACCGGCAGGTCCTCCTCGTCCACCAGATAGCGCAGCTGTTCTATCTGCTGTGGGGTGAAGAACTGGGCCTCGTCGGCGATTATCACGTCCCTGGGCCCCAGCCTGCGGTATTCCTCCACGATATCCTGGCCCGGGGTGATCACCTGGGCCCTGGCCTCCAGGCCGATGCGGCTTTTGATTATGTCCGCCCCGTCCCGGGTGTCGGTGCTGGGCTTGATGAGCCAGACGCTCATGCCCAGCTCCATGTAGTTGAAACGGGTTATAAGGGCCTGGGCGGTCTTGGAGGAGCCCATGGCCCCATATTTGAAGTAGAGCTTTGCCATTTTAAAACCTCATTATCTGAATCTGTCGATGTGGGCCTTGACCCGTTCCATAACCATCTCCATGGCCACCAGGTTGTGGCCGCCTTCGGGGATAATGATGTCGGCGTTGCGTTTGGAGGGCTCCACGAACTGCTCGTGCATGGGCTTCACGGTGCTTAGGTACTGGTTCACCACGCTCTCCAGACTGCGGCCCCGGTCCCGCACGTCCCGGACTATGCGCCGGAGGATGCGCACGTCGGCGTCGGTATCCACGTATATCTTGATATCCATCTGGCGGCAGAGCTCCCGGCTCTGGAAGATGAGTATGCCCTCCACGATAATGACCCGGGCGGGCTTGACCTCAATGACCTTGTCGGAGCGGTCATGGATGGTGTAGTCGTAAACGGGGCAGAGGACGCTGCGGCCGGCCTTCAGGTCCCTTACCGCCTGGATGAGCAGCTCGGTGTCGAAGGAATCCGGGTGGTCGTAATTGAGCTTGGCCCTCTCCTCATAGCTCATGTCGTGATGGGCCTTATAGTAGTTGTCATGGTAGATGACGGAGACCTCTCCGCCGAAGCGCTGCATGAGTTTTTTGGTTATGGTGGTCTTGCCGCTGCCGGTGCCTCCGGCAATGCCTATGACCATGACTTCGTCCATGGGCTTTACCCCCTGTATAATTCTCTCAAAGACCATTCTAACATATCCTTCGCCCTGTTTCAATTTGACTTTTACTTTTTTCTACATTATAATTCAAATTACCGAATCCAGACAAAAAAATATCGGAGGTGTAAAAAAACAATGTCTGTACCAACCCCCCATATAGCCGCCGAAAAGGGACAGATAGCCAAGACCGTGCTCATGCCCGGCGACCCGCTGAGAGCCAAATTCATAGCGGAGACCTTCCTTGAGGGAGCGGTGCTGGTGAATAACGTCCGGGGCGTCCAGGGCCATACCGGCACCTGGAAGGGCGTGCCGGTGACGGTGATGGCCTCGGGCATGGGCATCCCGGCCATAGGCATATACAGCTGGGAGCTGTTCAACTTCTACGATGTGGACAATATCATCCGCATCGGCTCCGCGGGAGCTTTCAGGGACGATCTGAAGCTCATGGACATCGTGGCGGGCCAGGCCGCCTGCACCAACTCCAACTATATAAATGCCTTTGGAGTAAAGGGCAGCTTTGCCCCCATAGCCGACTTCACGCTGCTGAGCAAGGCCGTGGAGGCGGCAAAGGAGCGGGGAGTGGAGCTGAAGGTGGGCAACATCCTCTCGGCGGATAACTTCTATTATCCTCCCGGGCTGGACGGCAGCGACGAGTGGAAGCGCATGGGAGTGCTGGCGGTGGAGATGGAGGCCGCCGGCCTCTACTGCAACGCCGCCTATGCGGGCAAGCGGGCCCTGTGCCTCTGCACCATATCCGACCACCTGTACCGCCAGGAGTACCTCAGCAGTGAGGACAGGCAGAGCTCCTTCACCCAGATGATGGAGATAGCCCTGGATACTGCGGTGAAAATGGCTGCTCTCTGAGCCGTGGAGCCCCTGGGGGAGCATATTTTCCTGTAAACGTCTCAAAATTTATCCCGAGTACACAATTTGGCCGTAATTTTGGCAAGATTGACCTTGAATGACCGGGAGCAACGTGATATAATCCCTCGTGTGTGGAAACACACGTCACTACACATAATTTTATTATGGAGGAAAAAACATGAAAAAGATTCTCGCACTTATGCTGGCTCTTTGCATGGTATTTGCTCTGTGCGCCTGCGGCTCCAGCGAGCCCGCCGCCGAGGATGCTGCCGAGGCTCCCGCTGAGGACGCTGCCGCTGAGGCTCCTGCCGAAGAGGAAGCTGCTCCTGCCGAGAAGGTCCGTATCGGCATGGTCACCGACGTTGGCGGCGTGAACGACCAGTCCTTCAACCAGACTTCCTGGGAAGGCCTGCAGGCTCTGGACCCCGAGGTCTTTGAGGTGAACTACCTGGAGAGCAAGACCGACGCTGACTACCAGACCAACATCAACACCTTCATCGACGAGGGTTACGACCTTATCATCTGCGTGGGCTACATGCTGGCTGACGCCACCCGTGAGGCTGCCGAGGCCAACCCCGACCAGCTCTTCGCCATCATTGATGACTCCACCATCGACCTGCCCAACGTGGCCTGCCTGATGTTCGCTCAGGAGCAGGCTTCCTACCTGGTGGGCCTGGTTGCCGGTTCCGTCACCGAGAGCAAGATCGTGGGCTATGTCCAGGGCATGGTGTCCGACTCCATGAACCTCTTCGGCATCGGCTACATCACCGGTGTTCTTGAGGCCTGCCCCGATGCTCAGGTCCTCCAGTACAATGTCAACAACTTCGGCGACATCGCCGGCGGCTCCACCGCTGCTAAGGACATGATCACCAAGGGCGCTGACGTCATCTACCACGCTGCCGGCGGTTCCGGCATCGGCGTGATCTCCGCCTGCGACGAGGAAGGCATCTGGGCCATCGGCGTTGACACCGACCAGGCTTCCCTGGCTCCCGACCATGTGCTCACCTCCGCTATGAAGCGTGTGGACGTGGCTTCTCAGGACATCTCCAAGGCTGTTGCCGAGGGCAACTTCACTGCCGGTGTCCACATGTATGACCTGTCCAACGGCGGCGTTGACCTGGCTCCCACCCGTGACCACATCCCCGCTGAGGTCCTGGAGACCGTTGAGGCTGCCAAGACCGCTATCATCAACGGCGAGAAGAGCGTTCCCACCTCCGTTGCTGACTGCCCCGCCTTCACTCTGGCCGAGTGATAAAGCAGAAAATCTGATACCCCAGTCCTCCACCGCAAAAGCGGTGGAGGATTTTTTTGGGAACATAGAGAGAAAATATAGAAAAGCGGGAGCTGCTGTGCTATAATAAACAAAATACCATGGAGAGCCTGCGCCTCTCCTGCCGTCTTCCAATTCTCCCGGAGGCGGATAGAAAGCAGATACAAACAGAAATTTTTATGTAAAAGGAGAATGAACCATGCCCGCATATTACCAGATAAGAAGCCCCCTGTCCCAGATAACCGAACAGCACATGACCGATTATATAGACGCCGTGTCCCAGGCTCTTGGGGAAAAGCTGGAGAAGGTGTCTCTGGAGCAGTACCTGGCGGAGGATTTCGCCCTGCTCTACGTGGCCTCCGGCGGCAGCGAGGGCTACTTTATCCAGGCCTTTGACCGGCTGAAGGACCGCCACTGCTACATACTCACCAGCGGCGAGAGCAATTCCCTGGCCGCCTCCATGGAGATACTCAGCTTCCTGAACAAGCACGGCGGCAGCGGCGAGATACTCCACGGCGACATCCAGCAGATAGCGGAGAAGATCCGCCTCATCGCCAACGCCCACCGGGCCAAGGCCGCATTGAAGGGGAAGAACCTGGGCTGCATCGGCGAGCCCTCCGAGTGGCTCATCGCCTGCAACTACAGCCCCGAGGCCATGATGGAAAAGCTGGGCATGGGCTTTGTGAAGATAGGCATGGAAGAGTTCCTCTCGGAGATAGCCAGGAACGAGTATCCTGAGAACGAGTATACCCGGGCCTTCAAGGCCAAGGGCTACAAGGCGGAAGAGGTGGAGAAGGCCCTGTATGTCTACGGGGCGGTGAAGCGCCTGTGCGATAAATATCAGCTCAGCGGCGTCACCGTGCGCTGCTTCGATCTGCTGGACACCGTGTATACCACGGGCTGCCTGGCCCTGTCCATCCTCAATGACGAGGGCATCTGCGGCGGCTGCGAGAGCGACGTGCCCGCCCTGCTGTCCATGGCCATTCTGGGGGCCGTCTCGGGAGAGCCCATGTTCCTGTGCAATCCCAGCCGCTTCGACACCAAGGCCGGCACCGCCGTCTTTGCCCACTGCACCATCCCCACCACCATGCTCAAGGACTTCTGCCTGAACACCCACTTTGAGTCCGGCATCGGCGTGGCGGTGCAGGGCACCTTTGCCGAGAGCGACTGCACCATCTTCAAGTGCGAGGGCGACCTGTCCCGCTGGCACGCCCAGGAGGGCAGCATCATACCCACCCCCTTCAGCAACATGCTCTGCCGCACCCAGATAAAGCTGCGCCTGGACGACTTCTCCTACTTCCTCACCAAGCCTATCAATAACCACCATATCATCTGCCGGGGCAGACATGCGGCGGAGCTCGAGGCCTTCTTCAAAATTCTGTAAGCCATGGTGCTGTACACAATTTGAACTTAGGGGGCATTGATTTGGCAAGAGAATATATCGATATGAATACCCCGGTCATCGAGATGCGCAACATAGTCAAGAAGTTCGGGGATTTCACGGCAAACGACAACATCAACCTCACCGTCCACAAGGGCGAGATACATGCGATACTGGGGGAGAACGGAGCGGGTAAGTCCACCCTGATGAACCAGCTCTACGGTCTGCTCAAGCCCACCTCCGGCCAGATACTGGTAAACGGCAAAGCCATAGAGATGAACAATCCCCGGGACGCCATAGCCGCCGGCATAGGCATGGTCCACCAGCACTTCATGCTTATCCAGCCCTTCACCGTCACGGAGAATATCGTCCTGGGCACGGAGCCCACCAAGGGCCCGGCCCTGGACATGGTGACCGCCAGGAAAAATGTGGAGGAGCTCAGCCGGCGCTACGGCCTGGCCATAGACCCGGACGCCAAGATAGAGGACATCTCCGTGGGCATGCAGCAGCGTGTGGAGATACTCAAGGCCCTGTACCGGGGCGCGGACATCCTGATACTGGACGAGCCCACCTCCTCGCTGACTCCCCAGGAGATAGAGGAGCTCATCGAGATAATGCGCAGCCTCACCAAGGACGGCAAGAGCATAATAATAATCACCCACAAGCTCAAGGAGATAAAGGCCGCCGCGGACTTCTGCACCATCATCCGCCAGGGCAAGTACATAGACACCGTGGACGTGGAGAAGGTCAGCGAGAACCAGCTTGCCAGCATGATGGTGGGCCGCAGCGTCACCTTCACCGTGGATAAGCCCAAGCAGGAGCCCGGGGAAGTGGTGCTGGATGTGGAAGACCTGCACTGCAACGACTATCGGGGCGTGGAGATCGTCAAGGGCCTGGACCTGCAGGTGCGCCGGGGGGAGATCGTGGGCATCGCCGGCATAGACGGCAACGGCCAGACGGAGCTGGTGGAAGTGATAACCGGCCTGCGCAAGGGCACTTCCGGCCGCATACTGGTAAACGGAGCGGACGTGTTCAACAAGCTGCCCCGCTTCGGCTTTGACCACGGGGTCTCCAGCATCCCCGCCGACCGGCAGAAGCACGGCCTAATATTGGACTTCAGCGTGGAGGACAACCTGATACTCCAGAACTATGAGGAGCAGCCCTATTCCAAGAACCACCTATTCAACCGGGAGGCCATTTTTGCCCACGCCACCCAGTCCATACAAAATTACGACATACGCCCTCAAAACAGCGAGCGGCGCACTGCCGGGACCCTCTCGGGCGGCAACCAGCAGAAGGTAATCATTGCCCGGGAAGTGCAGAACGACAAGGACCTGCTCATCGCCGTCAACCCCACCCGGGGCCTGGACGTGGGCGCCATAGAGTATGTGCACAAGTACATCGTGGAGCAGCGCAACAAGGGCAAGGCGGTGCTGCTGGTGTCCTTTGAACTGGACGAGATCATGAGTCTCTCCGACAAGATAGACGTTGTTTTTGACGGCAGGATAGTGGCCTCCATACCCGGCGAAGAGGCCACGGAGAACCAGCTGGGACTGCTGATGGCGGGAGGTAAGGTAAATGGATAACAAGAAAAGCGTGCTTGCCATTATATCCGAGACCCGGATCATACATATCCTGCTGTCCATAATCCTGGGCTTTGTGGTAGGGGCCTTTTTCCTGCTGATAATGGGCCTGGACGTGGGGGCGGCATATGGCCGGCTCATCACCAGCGTCACCAGCGTCAAGGGCATCTCCTATGTCATAGTCTATTCCATACCCTATATAATGACGGGCCTGTCCGTGGCCTTCTCCTTCCGCACCGGCATATTCAATATCGGCGCCGAAGGCCAGTTCGTCCTGGGCTCCATGGCCGCCGCCTGCGTGGGCATACTTTTCGGCAGCCTGCCCTCCGTCATCCTCATCCCTCTGTGCTTTATCGCCGCCATGCTGGCGGGGGCGCTCTGGGGGGCCATAGTGGGCATACTGAAAAACAAGTGGGGCATCAATGAAGTGCTGTCCATGATAATGTTCAACTGGATAGCCTTCTACCTGTCCAACTTCATTGCCGGCATCCCCGCCATCCACAGCGACGGCACCGCCGAAGCCACCAAGAACATCTCCGACAATGCCAGCACCCTGCTGTCCAAGGAGCTCATCGCCGACCTGGGCCTGTGCCCCACGGCCAACTGGGGCATTCTGGTGGCCCTGGTGATGATGCTCATCGCCTGGCTCATCATCGACAAGACCACCCTGGGCTACCGGCTGAAAGCCGTGGGGGCGAACAAGTCCGCCGCCGAGTACGGCGGCATCAACGTGAACCGCTCCATCCTCACTGCCCTGGCCCTGTCGGGGGCCATGGCGGGCCTGGGCGGCGCCCTGCAGCTGATGGGCATGGGCAGCCGCATAAGCGTGTTCTCCAGCCAGGAGGGCTACGGCTTTGCCGGCATAGTGGTGGCCCTGATGGGCTGCTCCAACCCCTTCGGCGTATTCTTTGCGGGAATATTCTACGGGGCCCTTATCTACGGCGGCAGCAAGCTGAACCTGGTGGGAGCCCCCACCCAGCTGATAAACGTCATCGTGGGCACGGTGGTGCTGTTCATCGCCATCTCCGTCATTTTTGAGCGGCTGAAATACGTGCAGATAAAGAAAAAGCCAAAAGCCGCGGCGGTACAGAGCGGAAAGGAGGGGGCTGAACAATGACGGCGTTTATGAATGAATTCGGCATAATCCTTTATGCCACCCTTATCTACACCCCGCCGCTGCTGTATGCCGCTCTGGGCTCCTGCTTCTCGGAAGTCTCCGGCGTGGTGAACATCGGCATCGAGGGCATGATGACCGCCGGCGCCTTTACCGGCACGGTGGTGGCCTACTTTACCGGCAGCCCCTATCTGGGCTTTTTGTGCGGGGGCCTGGCGGGCATGCTCTTCGGAGCCATCCACGCCTTTGCCACGGTGAACCTGGGGGCGGACCAGACCATAGCCGGTACGGCCATAAACATGCTGGGCCCAGGCATAGTCATAATGATAGCCCGGGTGCTCTTCAACTCCACCGACACCATACCCCTCACCCCGGAGCAGAAGATACCCACCCTCTTCAAGGGCGTGTTTGACACCAGCACCGTGTTCGGCCGCTTCATGGACAATGTCTTTGCCACCTATGCCTCCACCTATCTGGTGTTCATCATGGTCATTCTGGTGTGGTTCGTGTTCTACAAGACCCGCTTCGGCCTGCGGCTGAGAGCCTGCGGCGAGCATCCCCAGGCCTGCGAGACTCTGGGCATCAACGTCATCGCCACCCGCTTCACCTGCGTGTGCCTGTCCGGCTTCCTGTCCGGCCTGGGCGGAGCCTGCGTCACCATGGCCACCTCCAACCAGTTCCGCCCCATATCCATCGTGGGCCAGGGCTTCATCGCCATAGCCGCCGTGCTCTTCGGCAAGTTCAGGCCCCAGGGGGCATTGCTGGGCTGCCTGCTCTTCGGCTTCTGTTCCGGCCTGAAGGTGGTGCTGGGCGGCTCCTCGGGAGTGAACGTACACCTGATATCCATGATACCTTATGTGGTAACGGTGATAGTGCTCATCCTCTTTGTGGGCAAATCCCGGGTGCCTGCGGCCAACGGCAAGCCCTATATAAAGTCCAAATAAGGCCCGTGGCCGCCGGGGGAAAGAGCTTCGGCCCGGCGGCCTGAGCCGGCATATCAAAAGGAGAAAACACCATGAACAAGTATCTTGACATAGCCCCTGAAGTGCAGGAGGCTCTGGCCGCCGGCAAACCGGTGGTGGCTCTGGAGAGCACCATCATTTCCCACGGCATGCCCTATCCCAAGAATGTGGAGACCGCCATGCTGGTGGAGCAGACCATCAGAGACAACGGAGCCGTACCCGCTACCATAGCCGTCATCGGCGGCAGACTGAAGGCGGGATTGAGCAAAGAGGAGATAGAATACCTGGGCAAGGCCGGCCGGGGTGTGGCCAAAGCCAGCCGCCGGGACCTGCCCGCCCTGGTGGCCCGGGGAGCCGACGGGGCTACCACCGTCACCACCACCATGATGATAGCCTATATGGCGGGGATAAAGATCTTCGCCACCGGCGGCATCGGCGGCGTGCACCGGGGAGCCGAGGTGACCATGGACATCTCCGCCGACCTGGAGGAGCTGGCCCAGACCCCGGTGATGGTCATCTGCGCCGGAGCCAAGTCCATATTGGACCTGGGTTTGACCCTGGAGTACCTGGAGACCAAGGGCGTGCCCGTCATCGGCTACGGCACCCAGGAGCTGCCCGCCTTCTATACCAGGCAGAGCGGCTTCGGAGTGGACTACCGGGTGGACTGCCCGGAGGAGCTGGCGGCAATGTTCGCCGCTCAGCGGGAGCTGGGCTATAAAGGGGGCATGCTGGTGACCAACCCCATCCCGGAGGAGTACGCCATGGACAAGGCGGTCATCGACGCTGCCATAGAGGAGGCCCTGGCCCAGTGTCAGGCCCAGGGCGTCCGCGGCAAGGAGACCACCCCCTTCCTGCTGGCAAAGGTGGTGGAGCTCACCGGAGGAGACAGCCTGGAGAGCAACATCAAGCTGGTGCTCAACAACGCAAGATTGGCGGCCCGCACCGCCGCAGAGCTGGCCAAGTGAGACCGGTAAATATAATACCCCAGACTGCCGGGCGCCCTCGGGCGCCCGGTTTTCAGCTGCCTGCCATGTTTTGGTTGAAATGGCCGGACTTTGGGAGTATAATAATTTGAATTGGAATGTCCGCCGGCAAAGGCCGCCCTGGTGAGCCGGGAGCCTGCGCCTTTATAATCAGCCATTCCGGGAGGCCAAATGGAGAACAGACCATGCCTGGTGTCCGTACTGTGTACGGCCTATAATCACGAGGAATATATCCGCAGCGCCCTGGAGGGCTTTGTAAATCAGAAGACCGACTTTGCCTTTGAAGTGCTGGTGAACGACGACGCCTCCACCGATAATACGGCGGAGATAATAAGGGAGTACGCCGAAAAATACCCGGATATCATCCGGCCCTTTTACCATGAGGAGAACCAGTTCTCCAAAGGTATAGGCTACGTTTATGAGAATATTTTCTACCCCAATGCCCGGGGTAAGTACCTGGCCTTCTGCGAGGGGGACGACTGCTGGACCGATGAGACCAAGCTCCGGCAGCAGGCGGATTTCATGGAGTCCCACCCGGACTACTCGGCCTGCGTCCACAATACCCTGCTGCACTATTGCGACGGCTCCCAGCCTGACAGGCCTCTGGTGCAGCATGAGCAGGATATGGACCTGCCCTTTGAGTGCATCATAAAGGGCCCAAATAACGCCTACCATACCAGCTCCCTTTTTGCCAGGAAAGAGCTTGTCAGCCAGACTCCCGACTTTTACCGGGCGGCAACGGCCTACGGCTTTGCCGACTACGCCTGGGGACTGATGCTGGGGCTTGGCGGTAAGCTGCGCTTTATAAACAAGACCATGTCCCTCTACCGCATATGCAGCAACCAGTGCGCCTGGAGCTCCGGGGTAGACGGCTGCTATGACAAGCTGAAGGGCTTTGTCCGGGGAAAGGCGGAGATGCTGAAGGCCTTCCTGCCCCACGCCCCGGAGGAATACCGGGACCTGACCCGGCAGGTGATATTGGAGCGGGAGTTCGAGCTGATGTATATAGAAGGCCGGGATAAAGAGCAGCGGCGGGAGCCCTACCGCAGCATCCTGCGCCGCCAGAGCCTTTCCTACAGACTGAAGAACTTTGCCAAGAGCTATTTCCCCGGCCTCCAGCGAATATACCGCAGACGCCGGGGCTACGGAGACTATTGATGGATAACAGGCAAAAAGTATTTTCAAATCTCATATGGCGCTTTATGGAGCGTTTCGGTTCCCAGGCCGTGTCCTTCGTGGTGTCCATAGTTCTGGCCCGGCTGCTGGAGCCGGAGCTCTACGGCTCCGTGGCCCTGGTGCTGGTGATAACCTCCATATTGCAGGTCTTTGTAGACAGCGGCATGGCCACCGCCCTTATCCAAAAAAAGGATACCGACGACCTGGACTTCTCCTCGGTGTTTTATTTCAATCTGGCCTTCTGCCTGCTGCTGTATACCGGGCTGTTTCTGGCGGCGCCCCTGCTGGGCCGCCTGTATGGAGACGCCTCCCTGACGCCGGTGATACGGGTGCTGGGGCTGACCATAGTGGTCTCGGGCGTGAAGAATGTGCAGCAGGCCTATGTGGCCAGGACCATGCAGTTTCGCCGCTTCTTCTTTGCCACTTTGGGGGGCACGGTGTTTTCCGCCGCCGTGGGCATCTCCATGGCCTACCTGGGCTACGGCATCTGGGCTCTGGTGATGCAGCAGCTGCTGAATGCGGCGGTGAACACCGCCATCCTCTGGCTCACCGTGGACTGGAAGCCCCGGCGCTGCTTTTCTCTGAAGCGGCTGAAGGGCCTGGTGACCTACGGCTGGAAGATATTGGTCTCGGCCCTGCTGGATACGGCCTACCTAAAGCTGTATCAGCTGGTGGTGGGGCTGAAGTATACCTCCTCCGACCTGGCCTTTTATAACAAGGGAGACCAGTATCCCAATCTGCTGGTGGAGAACATCAACTCCTCCATAGACAGCGTGCTGCTGCCGGTGTTGTCGGCGGAGCAGGACAAGCGGGAACAGGTGCGGGAGATGACCCGCCGGGCGGTGAAGACCAGCACCTATCTGATGTTCCCGATGATGGCGGGCCTGGCGGTGTGCGCCCAGCCCTTTGTGAGGCTGCTGCTGACGGAGAAATGGCTGCCCAGCGTGCCCTATATGCAGATATTCTGCCTGATGTATGCCTTCTATCCCCTGCATACCGCCAATCTCAATGCGGTGAAGGCCATGGGCCGCAGCGATATTTTTCTCAAGCTGGAAATAACGAAAAAGCTGATAAGCACGGTGCTGCTGGTGGCCTCGGTGAACCTGGGGGTCTATGCCATAGCCCTGGGCCAGCTGATATCCTGCCTGATAGCGGCGGTGATAAACGCCTGGCCAAACCGCCGACTGCTGGGCTACAGCCTGCTGGAGCAGCTGAGGGACGTGCTGCCGGCCCTGATGCTTTCGGGTATAATGGGCGGGGCGGTCTGGAGTCTGAGTTTCCTGGGCCTGCCGGACCTGCCGCTGCTGGCGGCGCAGGTATGTGCCGGAGCGCTCATCTATGCCGGCCTCTCCCTGGCTTTCCGGCTGGACAGCTTTGAATATCTTCTGGGGGCGGTGAGACGCCGCAGGAGCCGGTAAAAAAGCGGAGGTACGGAATGGACAGTTTTTACAGCCCTGAGGAGCTGAAGGCCCTGGGATTGAAGGAATACGGGGAGGATGTGCGCATAAGCCGCAAGTGCAGCATCTACGGCGCCGGGAACATCTCCCTGGGCAGCCATGTGCGCATAGACGACTTCTGCCTGCTCAGCGGGAAAATAAGCCTGGGCAGCCATGTCCACATAGCCGCCGGGGCCATGCTCTTCGGCGGAAGCGCCGGCATAAGCTTCGGGGACTACAGCACCATCTCCTCCAGGGGGGCGGTGTACGCCCTCAGCGACGACTACTCGGGCCGGCACATGACCAACCCCACCGTGCCGGAGGAGTATACCGCCGTGGAGGAGGCCCCGGTGGAGATAGGGGCCCACTGCATCATCGGCACCGGCAGCACCCTGCTGCCGGGGGTCACCCTGGGGGAGGGCTGCTCCCTGGGGGCCATGAGCCTGGTGAACAGGAGCCTGCCGCCCTGGGGCATATATGCGGGCATACCCGCCCGGTTCATAAGGGAGCGCAGCCGGGAGCTGCTGGAGCTGTGCCGGGAATTTGAAGCCAATAAATGATGGCCCTGCCGGGCCGGATCGGAGATAAGAAATGAAGGAGATAATCAACGTGACCCGCTCCTCCCTGCCGGACTACGAGGAGTACTGCCGGGAGATAGCGGATATCTGGAACAGCCATTGGCTGACCAACATGGGGGAGAAGCACCAGCAGCTGGAGGCGGCGCTGAAGGAGTACTGGGGTGTGGAGAACCTGGCCCTGCTCACCAACGGCCACCTGGCCCTGGAGAACGCCATCCAGGCCCTGGACCTCCACGGGGAGATAATCACCTCCCCCTACACCTTTGCCTCCACCACCCATGCCATAGTCCGCTGCGGCTGCACCCCGGTTTTCTGCGACATCGAGCCGGAATATTACACCATGGACCCGGAGAAGATAGAGGCTCTTATCACCGAAAAGACCGTGGCCATCCTGCCCATCCATGTCTACGGCAACCTCTGCGACGTGGAGGCTATAGAGGCCATAGGCAAGAAGCACGGCCTAAAGGTCCTGTACGACGGGGCCCACAGCTTCGGGGTGAAGAAGGACGGCGTCAGCTCCGCCTGCTTCGGGGACGCCACCATGTTCTCCTTCCATGCCACCAAGGTCTTCAATACCATTGAGGGCGGGGCCGTCTGCTTTAAGGACGGGGAGCTGAAGCAGAAGATAAACGACCTTAAGAACTTCGGCATCCACGGCCCGGAGTCGGTGCCCTTCGTGGGGGGCAACGCCAAGCTCAACGAGTTCTGCGCCGCCATGGGCCTGTGCAATCTGCGGCACCTGGATGAGTGGCTGGAGCAGCGCCGCATCGTCTATGAGCGTTATATGGAGCGGCTGTCCGGGACTGCGGGGCTGAAGCTGAACAAGCCCCAGCCGGGAGTGGAACCCAACTACGCCTATTTCCCGGTGGTCTTTGAGAACTACAAGTATGACCGGGACCAGGTCTTTGCCCTTCTGGGCAAAGAGGGCATAGTTGCCAGAAAGTACTTCTATCCCGCCACCAATGAGCTGGACTGCTATCAGGGCCGAGAGGACTTCCGGCCGGAGAGCACCCCCGTGGCCGCCAGGATATCCCGCCGGGTGCTGACCCTGCCCCTGTACCCGGACCTGCCCCTGGAGGATGTGGACAGGATATGCGATATAATACTGAAATAAAGGATATAAACTCAGTCCGCAGGGCAAAGCGACGGCTTTGCCCTGCGGACTTTTGTCAACCGGGTTTGTTTTTTGATTTATTGCCGGACTTGCCTGCATCGCCAAAGCGTAGCGTTCTGCGATGGCAGAAGTCCCGGTTGCCGCAGCGCTCGCAGCCCCGGCCGCAGCCCCGCTTCTTTGACTGCTTGGTGTACAGCACGGCAAGAGCCGCCGGTACAAAGGCGACAAGAAGTATCAGTATCAGATAAAATATTTCCAAAGCCATGCCCCCCCTGTGCAGCTTTCTTATATGTCAAGGATACCTGCGCATCCCCAAGTTTTTCGTTGCAGAGGCAACAGAGCGGGAAAATAAATGAAAAACCGGGGCCGTGCAACAGCATAGCCCCGGTGCAGGATTCAAAATCATGAGGAGCTTTATCAGTTCAGACGGATGAAAACATCGTCGGGAGTGCACACCTCATAGATATACTGGCCCCTTTCAAAGGCTATTGTGGAATTCCTGAAACAGACCACGCTGCCGTCATAGCCTGCGGGCACCCGGAAAGCCACTGTGACGCCCTTTGCGAGGAAGACGAGATTGGTGACAGAGCCGCCTCAGGACTGCCAAGCACAGTTCCGCCCAGAACCAGGACCAGAGCCAGCAGCAGACTCAGAGGCTTTTTCCATTTTCTCATTTCTCCCATCTCCTTTTATGATTTAAAGGCAAAAACAACGCTGAAAAAATTATATAATAGGTGGAATTTGCTGTCAATAGCCCGGAGGGAAACAGGCCGGAAAAGTTGGGCTTTCCTGAGGATCCCGGCTCTTGCACGGTCGCCGCAGGCTTGGTATACTGGAGGCAAAAAAGTGGAGGTCCGGCAGATGATATGCAAGGCGGAGAAAGAGGACGTAAAACGGGTGTACGAGCTGATATGCGACATGGAACAGAGCGCTCTGCCCTATGAGCAATTCCAGAGGATATTCCTGACCCAGCTGGAGGACGAGGCTTATTACTGCCTGGTGTGCCGCCGGGAGGGGGAGCTTGTGGCGGTGCTGAACCTGCGCTTTGAGGAGCAGCTGCACCATGCGGGGAAGATAGCGGAGATAATGGAACTGGCGGTGGACCGCCGCTACAGGAACCGGGGCCTGGGACGGGAGCTGCTGGAGCGGGCCTGCGCCCTGGCAAAGGAGCGCCGCTGCATGCAGATAGAGCTGGCCTGCAACCAGCTGCGCCGGGACGCCCACAGGTTCTATCTCCGCCAGGGCATGAGCTGCTACCATTATAAATTCTCCCGCAGCCTCACCGGGGAAGACCCAGGGGAGAACCGCCTGGGCAGATAGGAGGGCGGAAAATCACGCTTTGCGCCCCGTCTCCTCTGCGCTCCCGGGATAGAGACCGGCCCTGGACCGGGAGCGTCATAGATAAAAAGCACTTTTTGCAATAAAATAAGCATTTTTTCCTCTTCCATAGCAGGCCCTGCGCTGGTATAGTATAAGCATCATTGTTATGGAGGTGCCCTATGAAAAAGTTTTTATCCCTGCTGCTTGCCCTTGCCCTGATACTTTCTCTGGCCGCCTGCGGCAGCTCCGGCAGCGAGACTCCCGCCGCCGGTGAGCCGTCCGCCGAGGCCACTGCCGCCCCCGCCGCCTCCGGCGTGGAGGAGGGCCTGCTCCGGGCCGCAGCCCTTTACGATATCAAGACCATGGACGTAGCCCAGACCACCGACGACTATATGGTGCCCATGAACATCTTCGACCGCCTCTTCGAGGTTGAGGTCCAGGCCGACGGCACCAGCCAGATAGTCCCCAGCCTGGTCACGGACTACAGCGTCTCCGAGGACGGCCTGACCTACAGCTTCACCCTGCGTGAAGGGGTGGTCTTCTCCAACGGCAGCGCCCTCACCGCCTCCGACGTGCAGTACAGCTTTGAGCGCCTGCTCACCGCCGGCGGCGTCAATGACGACATTCCCCTGGAGGTCCTGGGGGCCGAGGCCCTGAAAGCCGGGGAGACCGACACCCTGGAGGGCTTCACCGTCACTGACGACTATAACTTCTCCATCACCCTTGCCGCCGCCAACGCCGGCTTCATCGCCGAGCTCACCGGCCCCGCCATGTCCATAGTGGACGCCGAGACCATGGCTGAGGTCTCCGACTTCGGCATGAGCTGCGAGGACACCATCGGCACCGGCCCCTACAAGGTCACCGAGTGGGTGAAGAACGACCACTTCACTCTGGAGTACAACGAGCTCTACTGGGGCGAG
>CALWVZ010000014.1 GCA_944385125.1 uncultured Oscillospiraceae bacterium | reverse complement strand
TTGAGGACAAAATGAAAAAGATGAAAAACTGTCACTTACAGTTATTATGATAGGGGAAAGATGTTTCATAATAAACCAAGAAAATGTTTCATAATTGTAAAATGAATCCAGCCGGATTCAGTCGAAACTCAGGTTCCATATGAAGTCCGGGGGCAGACTGTTTTCCGGGGCGGAGATGTAGGCCTCGCCAGTCTCTGAGGGCAGGTAATATTTTGCGCTGTCCCTATCCAGACAGGCGGCCAGGGAGGCTGCCATAGCCTCCGGGGAGCCGCCCTCCGGGGCGATGAGCTCTCTTATGACAAGCTCCCTGTCGCCATAGGCGGCGCAGGCTCCGCCGCCGCAGAGATAGAGCCCCCCGCCGAAGCGGCGGTAGAACAGCTCGGCAAAATCCGTAAGCTCGGAGCCAATGCGCAGATGGGGCCTGCCTGCCAGAAGCTTTTCCCTGAGGTAAAGGTATTCCTCCGCCTCCAGCTTCCGGCAGGGGAGCAGGGGAGCGGCCTGGACCTTGAAGCTGCGGCGGCGCAGGGCGCAGGAGACGCCCAGTATCTTCTCGTACCAGGGGTAGAGGGATTCCTCCGCCGGCAGGGTGCATATGAGCTGCGCTCCCCTGAGCCGGGCAAGCTCCGCCGCCTTTCGGCTGAGGGCGGCGCCCAGCCCATGGTGCCGGTGCTCCGGGGAGACGGCCACGGCGTAGATGTAGCCGCAGGGCGCATCCCTGCCGGCAAGGCCGGAGCACAGTCCCTCCAGGGCGTAAGCGGCGCCCACGGCCTGGCCCTCCAGGTCGGCAACGGCGCCTGCGCCGAAGGCGGGGAGCCGCCGGAGAAAGGCGGAAATCAGCTCCTCCGGGTCGCCGAAGGTATCCTGCCACAGCTCTGTCAGCCGGGGGAAGTCCTCCTCCCGGTACTTTCTAAGAACATACTCAGCCATATATCCACCTGGCCGTGTATTTCTTCACCATGAATTCCGGCCTGTAGGAGAGCTTGGAGCGGCGCAGGGACTCAAGGCCCATGTCGTCCTCCCGGTTCATGTATACCAGCTCCGGGTGCCTTGCCATGAGCATGCGGGTGAATTCCCGGCAGACCATGGGGTAGGCCCCGTTTATGTCGCTGTAGGCCTTTTCAAAGTGGACGTCGAAGCAGTCGCAGCGGCAGAACTCGCCCATGCTGAAGCCTATTATCCTGCCGCCGGAGAAGAGCACGCCCCCCTCGAAGCCCAGCTTCTCATAGGCGGCAAAGCTCTTCATCAGAGCCTCGTGCTCATAGACGATGCTCTTGTGCAGACGCTGGGCGTTTTCCTCGGTCCAGCGGTCCATCATGTCCATGCAGCCGGGGATGAGCTCCCGGGTGAGGGACACGAACTTCCAGTCGTTTTCCGCCTCAAAGCGGTTGCAGTGGTTCTTTTTGCTGTGCAGGGCCTTGCCGGAGTAGGTGGCCAGCTTTTCCGCCAGATAGATGTAGTCGGCAAAGTCCACATCCTCTGTGTAGTCAAAGCGGCCGGGGCACTCCTTTTCCAGGGCGGCCATCTGTCTTTCGGTCACGCCCCGGAGCAGCAGCAGCTGTCCCCGGCTGTCGCAGTATTCCCTGAGAGCGTCCAGGGCCGGGACTATGCTGCCCCGGCCTATGGGGGCGGTGTAGGCGGGCTCGCTGCTGTAGCGCAGCTTTTCTATCATGCGCTCCCCGTGGCGGGCCACCAGGTGGCGGTAATTTCTGTTCCAGATGTAGATGGTGCCGAAGCTGTAGCCTGCGCTGAAGCAGCCCTCGCTCTTCACCAAATCGTCCACCCATGTTTTGTCCTCAAGGCTGAGGGTCTTAAATTCCAGCATAATCAGTAGGTACGGCTGCAAAGAGCCTTGATTTCCTTTCTAAGGCTCCGAAGGTCCATAAAGGCCTCGGGCCTTTTGTCCACATCCCGCAGCAGGGCCGAGGGATGGTATGTAGCCATGATGCGCCTTGCTCCCAGGCGGAACCACTGTCCATGTTCCCGGGTGATACGGAAGTCCTCCCTTATAAGGCTCATGGCGGCGATGCGCCCCAGGCAGACGATTATCTTGGGGTCCACCAGGGCTATCTGCCGGTCCAGCCAGGGGCGGCAGGCCTCCTGCTCCACGTTCAGCGGGTCCCGGTTCCTGGGCGGGCGGCACTTGACGATGTTGGCAATATACACCTTGCTGCGGTCCAGGTCAATCATTTCCAGCATATCGTCCAGAAGTTTTCCCGCCGGCCCCACAAAGGGTATGCCCTTCAGGTCCTCCTGCTCACCCGGACCTTCGCCGATGAGCATGACTTCCGCCTGCTCATTGCCCACGCCGAAGACAAGATTGTGCCGGGTGTCCCCCAGGGAACAGGCCCGGCAGTTTTTACAGTCATGTTTGAGCTTTTCCCATGTGTCCATCAGAGTTCCTCCGCGTTCCCCGCCAGGGAGAGCAGCAGTTCCCGCCGGTTGTTGGCGGGGTATTCGATAACGTAATCCAGAAGGAAGGCCAGCATCTCCCCCAGTTCCCGGCCCCGCAGGCCCAGCTCCGCCAGGTCGTCCCCGGTGACGGCCAGGTGTTTCATTGTAAAACACTCGCCGCTTTTCAGTATGGCTTTCAGCTCCCTGGAGCTGCCGCCGCCCTCCAGGGCGTCCAGACAGCGGGCGGCGCAGCTCACCGTGTCCACACCCATGCGGCACAAAAGCCGCTTCCATTCCGGGGCGTTGGAGGGCTTGGGGCCGGAGAGTATACTAAGCCCGTCAGTGCAGCAGCGTATAGTTCGGCTGTCCAGCTTCAGGGCGCTGAGAAAGTCCCTCACATCAGAGATGAGGCCCCGGCGGCTGAGCGCCAGGCACAGGGCCATCCAGCGGTCCAGGGCTTTCCTGGGCAGGGAAGCCGCAGCGGAAAGCTCCGGCAGCGCCTCCCCCGGCTTTGCAAGAAAGCTTTCCAGCAGCCCAAGCTCCGCTATCTGTCCCACGGTCTCCGGCTTTTTGGTCAGCAGGGTCTTCTCCACCTCGTCTCTCACCCGCTCGGCGGCCAGGGAAGCGGACAGATAGGCTTTCTCCCTTATGGCCTCCAGGGTGTCCTCCGCAATGGAGAAATCCAGCCTGGCGGAAAAGCGCAGGGCCCTGAACATACGCAGGGCGTCCTCCTCAAAGCGCCGGGGGGCCTGGCCCACGCAGCGGATGCAGCGGCGGCGGATATCCTCCAGCCCGCCGAAGGGGTCCAGCAGCAGACCGTCGGGAGACAGGGCCATGGCGTTTATGGTGAAGTCCCGGCGGCTCAGGTCCGTGGTGAGCTCGCCCACGAAATGAACGGTGTTGGGGTGGCGGTGGTCGGCGTAATCTCCCTCGGAGCGAAAGGTGGTGACCTCCACATGGCGGGAGTTTATATCCACGGTGACGGTGCCGTGGCGGATGCCGGTGGGTCTGGCTTTTGGGAAAACCTCCAGCATCTGCTCCGGCAGGGCGCTGGTGCAGATGTCCCAGTCGTTGGGATGCACGCCCATGACCATGTCCCGAACGCAGCCGCCCACCAGATAGGCCACATAGCCCCTGGCTTTTAGGCTGCGCAGGACCTGAAGGACATATTTGGGGGGTGCGATATTTTCCATACAGGAACTCCTTCCGGCAAAATGACGGTTCAATAAGAAGCTATGCCCCGGCGGCAGGGAATATTTACTTGCAATGAGGCCGCCCAGGTATTATAATACAATCTGCTATCTTTTGGCTTAATTCAATTTTAGCATTTTCCCCTTCGGACTTCAATAGATATTGTATTAACAGCAACAGGGAGCGGAGGGGAACAACAGGGCTATGGAGAATTTTATGACAGATTTCAACAACTATCTCTCCCCGGGCAGGCGGGGGCACCTGATAGGTATAGGCGGGGTGTCCATGTCATCCCTGGCGGACGTGCTGCGGAGCATGGGCATCATCATCAGCGGCTCAGACATGAATAACAGCAAGAATGTCAGGGCGCTCACCGCCTCAGGCATACCTGTGGCCATAGGCCACCGGGCGGAAAACATCACCGGGGACATTGAGTTTGTGGTGCGTACCGCCGCCGTCCATGACGACAACCCGGAGATAATCCGGGCCCACCAGCTGGGCATCCCGGTCTTTGAGCGCACCCAGGCCTGGGGCGCCATTTCCAGAGATTACAGCAATGCCCTGTGCATTTCCGGCACCCACGGCAAGACCACCACTACTTCCATGTGCACCCATATCCTCATGGCTGCGGACAGGGACCCCACCGTGATGATAGGGGGCACCCTGCCCCTGCTGAATGCGGGACACCGGGTGGGCCACGGCAACACCATCGTGATGGAGGCCTGCGAGTACTATAACTCCTTCCTGTCCTTCCACCCCACCGTAGCGGTCATCCTGAATATAGAGGCTGACCATCTGGACTTTTTCAAGGACCTGGAGGATGTGCAGCGTTCCTTCAGGGAGTTTGCCCTGCGGACCCCGGAGGACGGCTGCGTGGTGGCAAATCTGGACGACGCCAACACCATGGAAACCCTCAAGGACCTGCCCAGGACCATAATGACCTTCGGCCTTACGGACAAGGCGGACGTCTATGCCGAGAACATAGAGTTCAAGGGCGCAAATTCCCATTTCGATATAATGTTCAACGGCAAGCGCTTTACCGACGTGACCTTGCATGTGCCCGGGCTGCACAATGTGAAGAACGCCCTGGCCGCCGCAGCCGCCGCCATCTGCCTGGGCGTGAAGCTCAACGCCGTGAAGTACGGCCTGGCGGGCTTTAACGGAGCGGGCCGCCGCTTCGAATTCAAGGGCAAATTCAACGGCGCCGACGTGTATGACGACTATGCCCACCACCCCGGCGAACTGAAGGCCCTGCTGGACACCGTGGAGGAGCTGAACTACAAGCGCAGCATCCTGGTGTTCCAGCCCCATACCTATACCCGCACCGCCGCCCTCTTCGACGATTTCGTGGAGCAACTGAAGCGGCCGGACGTGGTGCTCCTGGCGGAGATATTCGCCGCCAGGGAGAAGAACACCATAGGCATCTCCTCCGCCTCCCTGGCGGAGCAGGTGGAAGGAGCGGAGTTTTTCCCCACCTTCCCGGAGCTGGAAGAGGAGCTGAAGCGCCGGGCCCGTCCCGGGGACATCATCCTCACCGTGGGCGCCGGAGACGTGTACAAGATAGGCGAGAACATAGCGGAAAAGTGAACAAATGAGCAATAAAAAAATCTCCAGGTTTTACCTGGAGATTTTTTTACGGCTTTGTCAGGCCTTATTTGCTCTTGCTCTTTATGTACTCGTCGATGGACTGGGCCCCGGTCTTGCCTGCGCCCATGGCCAGGATGACGGTAGCGGCGCCGGTGACGGCGTCGCCGCCGGCGAAGATGCCCTCTCTGGAGGTCTGGCCCTTTTCGTTGGCGTCAATGCCGCCCTTGCGGGTGAAGGTCAGGCCCTCGGTGGTGTTGCGTATCAGGGGGTTGGGGCTGGTGCCTATGGCTATGATGACGGTGTCCACATCCAGGACCCATTCGCTGCCGGGCACGGGCACGGGGCTGCGGCGGCCCTTGGCGTCCGGCTCGCCCAGCTCCTGGCGCTGAAGCTCTATGCCCACCACATGGCCGTCCTCACCGCCGAGGATGCGGGTGGGATTGTTCAGCAGCTGGAACTCGATGCCCTCGGCCTCGGCGTGCTCCACCTCTTCCAGACGGGCGGGCAGCTCGTCCCTGCCCCGGCGGTAGGCGATGAACACGTGCTCGGCCCCCAGACGCTTGGCCACACGGGCGGCGTCCATGGCCACGTTGCCTGCGCCCACCACGGCCACCCGGTTAAAGCGCTTTATGGGGGTGTCGTAATCGTCCCGGTAGGCCTTCATCAGGTTCACCCGGGTCAGCAGCTCATTGGCGCTGTACACGCCCAGCAGGTTCTCTCCGGGGATGTGGAGGAACTGGGGCAGACCTGCGCCGGAGCCGATGAACACGGCCTCGAAGCCGTCCTCAAAAAGCTCGTCAACGGTCTCAGACTTGCCGATGACGGCGTTGTTGATTATCTTCACGCCCATGGCCTTCAGGTTGTCTATCTCGGCGGCGACTATCTCCTTGGGCAGACGGAACTGGGGTATACCGTAGACCAGCACGCCGCCGCTCTTGTGGAAGGCCTCGAAGATGGTCACGTCGTAGCCCAGCTTCCGCAGGTCGCCGGCGCAGGTGAGGCTGGCGGGGCCGGAGCCTACGATGGCTATCTTGTGGCCGTTGGACTGGGGAGCCACGATGGGGGGCTTGTCCTCCTTGGCCATGTGGTAGTCGGCCACGAAGCGCTCCAGACGGCCAATGCCCACGCTCTCGCCCTTGATGCCCCGGACGCACTTGCTCTCGCACTGCTTTTCCTGGGGGCAGACCCGGCCGCAGATGGCGGGCAGGGAGTTGGTGGAGGTGATTATCTCATAGGCGGCGTCGAAGTCGCCGGCGGCCACCTTGGCGATGAACTCGGGGATGCGCACGGATACGGGGCAGCCGCTGCGGCAGGGCATGTTCTTGCAGTTGAGGCAGCGCTTGGCCTCGTCTATGGCCATCTCCGGGGTGTAGCCCAGAGCCACCTCGTCAAAGTTCCCGGCACGGACTACAGGGTCCTGCTCCGGCATTGGGTTTTTAACAAGACTCATATTAGCCATTGCGCTTACCTCCTGTCATTCTGCATATGTGTTCTGCGGCCTTGTCCTGCTCGTCCTTATAGAAGGCGGAACGCTTGAGCAGGGAGTCGAAGTCCACCTGGTGGGCGTCGAAGTCCGGCCCGTCAACGCAGGCGAACTTGGTCTCGCCGCCTACTATGACGCGGCAGCCGCCGCACATGCCGGTGCCGTCCACCATAATGGGGTCCAGGGAGATGATGGTGCTGATGCCGTAGGGGCGGGTGACGTCCGCCAAAAACTTCATCATGATGTCCGGCCCGATAGCCACCACCCGGTCGAACTGGGGGCGGCCCTGGGAGATGTTGGCGTCTATCTCCTGCTGGAGATACTGGGTGGTAAAGCCCTTCTCGCCGTAGCTGCCGTCATCGGTGCAGATAATGAGCTTGTCGGAAACGGCGGCCAGCTCTTCTTTCAGAATGACTATATCTGCGCTGCGGAAACCGGCGATGAAGGTGACCTCGATACCGGCCTCGTGCATGACCTTGGCGATGGGATAGGCGATGGCGCAGCCTACGCCGCCGCCCACTACACAGACCTTCTCCAGGCCTTCTATCTCGGTGGCCTTGCCCAGAGGACCGACAAAATCGCTGATGTAATCCCCCTGCTCCACGGTGTGGAGCATTTTGGTTGTGCGGCCGGCGGCCTGGACCATGACGGTGACGGTGCCTTTTTCCCGGTCCCAGCCGGCTACGGAGACGGGCACCCGCTCTCCCTGCTCATCCAGACGGAAGATGACGAACTGGCCCGCCTGGGCATGCCGGGCAACCAGGGGGGCTTCGATCTCAAACAGGCAGATGGTCTCGGCCTCGTTGAGAAATTTCTTAGTAACTACCTTGTACATTTACACACCTCTGAAGTTTTTATTGTTCCGGGACAATTGTGAAATAAATAGCAAAGTTATTGTAATCCAAAAGCTATACATTGTCAACCTGCTTATTTAAACAGGACCAAAGCGATGGCTTCCAAATTTTCATCGCCGGTATTTTTCAGGCTGTGGCCCTCTCCGGCATCCACGAAGGTGACGTCGCCGGGGCCCACGGTGAGCAGCCGGCCGTTGTCGCTGTATTCTCCCTGGCCCTTGAGGATGTAATATGTCTCTCCGTCGCCCTGGTGGACATGCCAGCCTATCTCGCAGCCCGGCTCCAGCACCACGTGGTTGAAGATACGGCCCTTGCCGTACATCTCGTCGGCGCCCTCCAGTATGCGGAACATTTTGGCCTCTCCTGCTCCGCCGAACATTTTTTTCACGTCGAGAGTCTTTTCGGAGTTTCTTCTTATCATTTTGTAAACCTCACATTCCAAGAGTTTCATCTATAAGGACCACTTCCGCCTCCATGCCCATCATGGGGCCCCAGAGCACCACCAGGGCGTTGCATATGCGCTGAGGGCTGCGGCAGTCGTGGCACTTGCCGTCTATCTTGCAGGGGGTGTCATAAGGGAAGCGCAGGGCATTTTCCGTGGCGGCGGTGTTCCTGGCGCGGTACAGGGCGCTGGTGAAATCGGGGCAGATCTTGGCCACGCTGCTGACTATATAGACCTTTTTGTGGCCGAAGAGCTGGCCGGCCAGGCGGTTGCCCCGGCCGTCGATGTTGAGTATTTCGCCGTCTTCGCTGATGGCGTTGGCGCCGGTGAGATATGTATCGGCGGAGGCGGCGGAGGCGTAGGTAGCGTCCCCGGGCAGCTTCCAGTGCCAGAAGGCCTTGCCCTCCTCCAGCTTATCGTAAAGGCCTATTTGCTCCACGGTCTTGCTGCCGCCTATACCCACTGTCTGACCCTTGAGAGCCTGAGCGAGATAGTCGGCGGCCTGCTCCCCGGTGGCGAAGCGGCTCACCTTGAAGCCCCGCAGCTCCAGGCTTCGGACAGTTTTCTCAATATTCATATTTCTCCCTCCTGTTAGTGTGTTCTGCACAAAAAATAAACTCTGTACCGATTATACAATCCGCACAGAGTTTTTGCAACAAAACTGCAAAAAAACTTTGTTAAATGTGAGACCCGGTGAAATAAAATCTAAAAAACCTATAGACAGTGTAGAGATATACAAGCACCTTTCAGGAGCCGGATACAGCATCCTGCCCAGCATCCTCCAGGGCCCTGACCAGATCCCTGGCGCTGAGAGCCAGTTCCCGGGCAAACTCTGCATCCTGGGAATTGACGCAGATGCGCAGGGCGGAGCGGGAAGCCAGGGGGGATATGCGCAGGTGGAAACGGGGCCCCTCCAGCTGCAGGCCGTCGGAATAATCTGCCCCCATGTCCATGAGCAGCTCCGACAGCAGGCCCATGAGCTGGGCCCTGCTGCGGCAGGCGCAGTCCATGTTTTCTCCCTGCTCGGCCGGCGGCTCGCCCTCTGGCGCCGGGACCGGCCGGAACTTGTCCGGCAGCTTCAGCTTCAGCCTGCCCTCCAAAGCGTCGGCGCAGCAGCGGTAATATGACAAAGGACTGCCCACATCGCACCAGTAGCCCTCCATAGGCAGCCCCAGGAGCAGTTCGCCCCGGGCCAAAAGAAGCGGGAACAGGTCCTTTGCAAAATCGAACTCCCGGTCTGCCGGCACCAGCTCCATTATCCTGGGGGATATGACGTATATCCCGGTGTTCACCAGGTCGGTGACCACCCGGCTCCAGTCCGGCTTTTCCACAAAGCTGCGGATACGGTCCTCCCCGTCGGTGACTGCAAGGCCGTAGCTCAGCGGTTCGCTGTGGCGGCAGAGGGCCAGGGTCACGGCGGCTCCCCGCCTTTTGTGTTCCTCCATGAGCCGGGAGAGCTGAAAGTCGCAGGCGGCGTCTCCGCTGATCACCAGGAAGTCCTCGCTGCCGTAGAAGTCCCGGCAGTTTTTTACGGCCCCGGCGGTGCCCAAGGGCTCCTCCTCCACCCGGTACTGCATTTTAAGGCCGAAACGGCTGCCGTCGCCGAAATGGGCCATGATGTCTCCGGCCCGGTACCGCACCGCAGCGCAGATATCGTCAAAGCCCTGGCTGCGCAGCAGCTCCAGGATATACTCCATGAGGGGCCGGCCCAGCAGGGGGACCATGGGCTTGGGGCCGTCCCCGGTGATGGCTTTGAGCCGGCTGCCCATGCCCCCGGCCATAATCACAGCTTTCATAAGCCGCCTCCTTTTTTGAGTATTATTTGAAAAATATCAGGAAATATTTATTCAAAGGGCCGCATGCCCAATTTTTGTCGCCTTCAAAGGATTTTCCTTGTTGTAAAAAGCCGGCGGGTTTGTTATAATGGAATATCACATAAGAGTAACATGGAAGGGATGTGCCCCATGAATAAAAATATGCGGCGTCTGGCTGAGCCCGGTTCGGCAATGCACCTGCTGGCGCTGGTGGCTTTTGCTGTGGCCACGCTGCTCATGGAGATGTATGAGCTGGCGGCGGTAGAGGCAGGGGTCATCTTGCTGCTGATAATCATTTCCGCCTTTCTGCGCCGCAGGAAGGCAAAGCAGCTTGCCGCCTATATAGAGTCGGTGACCTACGAGACGGAAAATGCAAAGAACAACACCCTGATGAATTTCCCTCTGCCCATTGCGGTGTTCCGTCTGGCGGATTCCAGGATAGTCTGGGGCAACGACATGTTCTTTGAGATGTGCGGGGAGCACGGCACCCGTATGGATGCCAGCATAGCCGACATGATCCCCCAGTTTTCCGGCAAATGGCTGCTGGAGGGGAAGAACCAGTATCCCACCTTGCTGGAGCTGGGCGGCAGGAAATACCAGCTCCACGGAAATATAATCCGCTCGGAAAAGAGCGACGACAAAAATGCCTTCATGGGCATAACCTACTGGGTGGACGTCACCGACTATGACAATATACGCCAGGAGTACGAGCGTACCCGGCCCGTGGCGGGCATAGTCATCATCGACAATTTTGAGGAGATGTGCCGCAACCAGACCGACCGGGTGAAAAACGATATCCGGGACGCCATAGAGGACAAGCTGAAAGAGTGGTGCGACACCTTCAACGGCATACTCCGCCGCTATGACAGGGACCGCTACCTTCTGATAATGGAGCGGCAGGACCTGGAGCGGCTGCGCCAGGAGAAGTTCAAAATAACCGAGGAGATACACCAGGTGGAGAGCCCCACGGGCATAGACGCCTCCATAAGCATCGGCCTGGGTATAGACGGGGAAAATCTGGGGGAGGCCCTGCAGTTTGCGGATATGGCCTCGGAGCTGGCCCTGAGCCGGGGCGGCGACCAGACCGTCATCAAAAACCGCATGAGCTTCGAATTTTACGGCGGCCGGGGCTATGAGGTGGAAAAGCGCACCAAGGTCAAGTCCAGGGTCATGTCCAACGCCCTGGCCGAGCTTATGAAGGACTCCTCCCGGGTCCTGGTCATGGGCCACCGCTTCGGAGACCTGGACAGTGTGGGCGCCGCCGTGGGCGTATGCTGCTTTGCACGGCAGCTGGGGATAAAATACAACATCGTTGCAGACATGAACCACAGCGCTGCTCTGCCTCTCATCGAGGCGGTGCGCAAAGCTCCCGAGTACCGGGATGCTTTCATAAGTCCCCAGGATGCCATATCCAAGGCAGACAGCCACGCCCTGCTGGTGGTGGTGGACACCAACCGGCCGGAACAGGTGGAGGACAAGGATCTGCTCCTCTCCTGCATCCGGGTGGCGGTGATAGACCACCACAGGGTGGCCGCCACATATATACAAAATGCGGCCTTGGGCTTCGTGGAGCCCTATGCCTCCTCCACCTGCGAGCTGGTGACGGAGCTTTTGCAGGAGCTTAAAGAGCCGGCGGATATCCTCAGATGCGAGGCGGAGGCCCTGCTGGCGGGCATAGTGCTGGATACCAAGAGCTTTGCCATACGCACCGGGGAGCGCACCTTTGACGCCGCCGCCCGGCTGCGCCGTTCCGGGGCGGACACCACGGAAGTGAAGAAGCTTTTGCAGACCGGCATGGATGATGCCATTGCAAAATATAAGATAATGCAGAGCGCCCAGCTTTACCGCAAGGTAGCCGTGGCGGCGCCCAAGGAGCCCCAGACCAGAGTGGTGGCGGCCCAGGCGGCGGACGAGCTGCTGAACATCTCGGGAGTGGACGCCTCCATAGTGGTGGCCAGGGACGCCAAGGGCCGCACCTTTGCCTCCGCCCGGTCCATTGGGGAGCTGAACGTACAGCTCATCATGGAGCGCCTGGGAGGCGGCGGCAACCGCAGTTCGGCGGCGGTGCAGTTTGACGATTGCGGCCAGGAGGAAGCGCTGAACAGAGTTTACTCCGCCATAGACGAATATTTTGCCGAAGGATAGTTTATCCCCGGCGTCCCCAGTGAAAGGAGAAGAAAATGAAAGTCATATTCAATGCAGACGTGAAGGGCCAGGGCAAGAAGGGCGAGATGAAAGAGGTATCCGACGGATACGCCCGCAACTACCTGCTGCCCCGGAAGCTGGCCAGCGAGGCCACTGCCGATAACATAAACGCCCTGAAGCTGAAGGAGAAGGCAAAGGCCGCCCAGATAGCCAAGGAGAAGGCCCAGGCCCAGGAGAACGCCCAGAAGCTCACCGGCATCCAGGTCATCATCAAGGCCAAGGCAGGAAACGGCGGCAAGCTCTTCGGCGCCGTCACCTCTCAGGAGATAAGCGCCGCTTTGAAGGAGCAGTTCGGCATAGAGATAGAGAAGAACAAGATCGTTCAGGCCGAGCCGATAAAGACCTTCGGCAGCTTCACGGTTAAGGCCAAGATGGGCTATGAGATCAGCGGGAACATCAACCTGCTGGTAGTTGAGGACAAGTAACAGGAAGACAAAGCCCCAGAGAATTCCTGGGGCTTTAGCACAGGCTTTTTACAGAGGTTTTGTCTATGGACGAACTGTTAGGCAGAAAGACGCCTTATTCCGCTCCGGCGGAGCAGGCGGTGATAGGCTCCATGCTGATAGACCCCCGGTGCATACCTGAGGTGCTGGAAAAGCTGAAGGCCGACGAATTTTATATAAAGCTCAACCGGGATATCTTTGAGACCATGTATGCCATGTTCGCTTACGGCCAGACCATCGACCCGGTGACAGTGCTGGACCAGATGCGCAGCCGCAGCGTGTACCAGGAGGGCAACGAGAAGTACATGGCGGAGGTGATGAGCGTCACCCCCACGGCGGCAAACGTGATGGAGTATGCCGCCATCGTCCGGGACCGGGCGCTGCTGCGCCGCCTGGGCGAGGCCGCCGATGAGATAAACGGCATGGTGTATGAGGGCTCCGGCCAGGCCGACAGCGTGCTGGAGGCGGCGGAGCGGCGTATCTACGCCCTGCGCCAGGGCCGAAACGTGGGAGGCCTGGTGCCGGTGTCTTCCGTGGTGCAGGACGTGTTCGATACCCTGTCGGAAGCCGCTGCCTCCGGCAGCAAGATACCCGGCATAAGTACGGGCCTGCCCGACCTGGACAGGGTGACTCTGGGCCTTAACAAATCCGAGCTCATCCTTATTGCCGCCCGCCCCGGCATGGGCAAGACCAGTATAGCTCTGAACCTGGCCCTCCATGCGGCAATGAACCTGAAAAAGACCGTGGCAATATTTTCCCTGGAAATGTCCAGGGAGCAGCTGGTGACAAGGCTGCTGTCCAGGGCCTCTCTGGTGCCGTCCCAGAACCTGCTGACGGGGCAGCTGTCCGAGGAGCAGTGGCGGGAGATATCCGACGCCGCCCAGGCCCTCAGCGCCACGGACATCCGCATAGACGACAACCCAAGCCTCACCGTGTCGGAGATGAATGCCCAGTGCCGCCGGGTGCCCAACCTGGACCTGGTAGTGATAGACTATCTGCAACTGATGCAGTCGGCAGGCAGCGGACACAGCTGGTCCAACGAGAGCCGCACCCAGGCCGTCAGCGACATCAGCCGTATGCTGAAGATAATGGCAAAGGAGCTGAACGTGCCGGTCATCTGTCTGTCCCAGCTCTCCCGTGCAAATGAGAGCCGCCAGGACAAGCGGCCCATGCTTTCGGACCTGCGTGAGTCCGGCGCAATAGAACAGGATGCAGACGTGGTCATAGGTCTGTACAGAGACGGGTATTATAACAAGGAGAGCGAGAACCCCAATCTGGCCGAGGCCATCATTCTGAAAAACCGCAAGGGCCAGACCGGCACCGTGGAGCTGCTGTGGCTGCCGGAGTACACCACCTTCAGCTCTCTGGAAAAGCGCAGGGATGAAGATGACTGAGCCGCAGCTGCCCCGGGACGGGAAGATACTCTGCGCCGTCTCCGGCGGAGCGGATTCCATGTGCCTGCTGCATATGATATACAGCAGGGGACTCAAGCTTGCCGCCGCCCATTTTGAACACGGCATCCGGGGGGAGGAATCCCTGAGGGATGCGGCGTTTGTGGAGGAATGGTGCAAGAAAAAGGGCATAGAATGTGTAGTGGGCCACGGCGACGTGCCCGCCTATGCGGCAGCTCATGGCCAAGGCACGGAAGAGGCGGCCCGGGAGCTGCGCTACCGTTTCCTGGAGGAGACGGCGGAAAAGCTTCATTGCAAGTATGTAGCCACGGCCCACAATGCCGACGACAATGTGGAGACCGTGATATTCAATCTTACCCGGGGCGGAGGCGGCCTGGGCCTGAAGGGCATACCCCGGAGCCGGGGAATGTTCATCCGGCCGCTGCTGGACATGAGCCGCCGGGAGATAGAGGACTATCTTAAGAAAAACCGGGTGCCCCATGTGGAAGACTCCACCAACGCCTCTGACGACTACAGCCGCAACCTCATCCGCCACCGGGTCAGTCCGGCGCTGCGGGAGATAAACCCGGAGCTGCACCTGGCGGTGGCCAGGACCGCAAAGCTGCTGGGGGAGGACGAGGACTGCCTTGGCTCCATGGCTGAGGAGTTTGTACGGGAGCATTACGACGGGGAGAGCCTGCCGGTGAAGGAACTGAGGGAACTCCACAGGGCGGTGGCCTCCAGAGTGCTGCGCCGCCTGTGCCGGGAGAAGCTGAGCTATGAGCATGTGCGGCAGGCCCTGGAACTGCTGGAGGGCACGGAGCTGAAATATCTGGATGTGCCGGGACAGAGACTGTGCCGGGAGCAGGGACGGCTTTTTTTCCGTGAGCAGGAGATAATAAGTCTGCCGGACAGGGAGCTGGAGCCGGGCGTATGGCTGGCGGTGCCGGAGCTGGACCTGGAGCTTTTGGCAGAATATGGAGAGAAAGACGGAGAAGTTAACGGCTTGTTCAAGACTTGCCGTCTCAAATGTGAGAATATTAGTTCCAAGCTTTATTGTACCGGCAGGAAAGCCGGAGACAAGCTGCGCCCTGCGGGACGCAACTGCACCAAGAGCCTGAAGAGCCTCTTCAATGAAGCGGGCTATACCCAGGCCCGGCGGAGCCGGACCCTGGTGCTGAGGGACGACGAGGGCATATTGGCGGTGCCGGGCCTGTGCCTGGACGAGAGGGCCAAGGCCGGGCCGGGAGACGCCGTGCTCACTATAAAAATAAGAGAGATATGACAGGAGAAAAGAGTATGCGCAATGACATCCAGCGGATACTGATAAGTGAGGAAGAGCTGCAAAACAAGGTCTCGGAGATGGGAAAGCAGATATCCCGGGACTTCGAGGGCAAGGACCCCATATTTGTGGGGGTGCTGAAAGGCTGCTTCATATTCATGGCGGACCTGATGCGCTATGTGGACATAAGCTGCTCCATGGACTTCATGTCCGTGTCCTCCTACAGCGGCACCAGCTCCACCGGCGCCGTGAAGATCAACAAGGACCTGGGGGAGGATATAGAGGGCAGGCACCTGATAATCGTGGAGGACATACTGGACTCCGGCGTCACCCTCAGCTACCTCAAGCAGTACCTGATGGTGAGAAAGCCCGCCTCCATCACCATTGCCACATTGATGGACAAGCCCGCCCGGCGCAAGGCGGATATCTATGCCGACTACTCCTGCTTTGAGATACCCGACGCCTTTGTGGTGGGCTACGGGCTGGACTATAATGAACGCTACAGGAACCTGCCGTATATCGGCGTGTTGAAACCTGAGATATATTCCTGATTTTCCCTGATTTAAACGATATCCCAGCGCTGAAAAGGATGTGACACTTACTTGAAACCAAACCGCAACCGGACCCGTGACCTTGGCTTTTATGTGCTGCTGATGGTGATAATGATACTGGTCATCTTCACCATGACAGGGGACAACGAGGGCAACAAGGTAGAGAGCTACTCCGAACTGGTGCGCCTGTTCCAGGAGGAGAAAGTACAGTATTTTGAAACTGAAGGCAACCTCATCAAGCTGAAGGTGAGGACCGACGACCCCGTTACCCCTGTGGAGGAGATGAGCTATGACCTCTACAGCTTCAGCGTTTTCTATGAGGACTTTCATGAGCTTATAGACCAGCAGCTCCAATCCGGGGTGCTGGAGGACTATGACTATAAGGAAGGCTTTGTGGTGCCCTGGTGGGCAAGCTTCCTGCCCTACCTCATCATCATGGGCGCAGCCATGGCTCTGTGGTATGTGATGATGAACAAGGCCGGCGGCGGGGCCGGCGGAGTGGCCCGCTTCTCCAAAGCCCGCACCCGTCTGGGCAGCGAGGAGAAGAACAAGAAGACCTTTGCCGATGTGGCCGGCTGCGACGAGGAAAAGGAAGAACTGGCAGAGATTGTGGACTTCCTGAAAAACCCTAAGGCCTATACGGATATGGGCGCCCGCATACCCAAGGGCGTGCTGCTGGTGGGCCCTCCGGGCACAGGTAAGACCCTGCTGGCCAAGGCCGTGGCAGGAGAGGCGGGAGTGCAGTTTTTGTCCATCTCCGGCTCCGACTTTGTGGAGCTGTATGTGGGCGTGGGCGCAGGCCGTGTGAGAGACCTGTTCGACCAGGCCAAGAAGGTGGCCCCCGCCATCATATTCATAGACGAGATCGACGCCGTGGGCCGCCAGAGAGGCAGCGGCCTGGGGGGCGGCCATGACGAGCGCGAGCAGACTCTCAACCAGCTGCTGGTGGAAATGGACGGCTTCGGCAGCAACGAGGGCGTCATAGTCATGGCGGCCACCAACCGGGCGGATATCCTGGATAACGCCCTGCTCCGCCCCGGCCGTTTTGACCGCCAGGTCTATGTGGGACTTCCGGATATCCGGGGCCGTGAGGCCATTTTGAAGATACACGCCAGAGGCAAGCACCTGGCGGAGGACGTGGACCTGAACTCCATTGCCAAGGGCACCCCCGGCTTTGCCGGAGCAGACCTGGAGAATTTGATGAATGAGGCTGCGCTGCTGGCCGTGCGCCGCCGCCACCGCTTCATCAATATGGAGGATATAGACGAGGCCATACTGAAGGTCCAGATGGGCCCGGAGAAGAAGAGCCGCAAGATGAGCGACAAAGCCCGCAAGCTCACCGCCTATCACGAGGCGGGCCACGCCGTTACCGGCCGCTATCTGGAGCATGTGGACCCGGTGCACTATATAACCATCATACCCCGAGGCGCCGCCGGCGGCTTCACCCTCTTCAGGCCCCAGGAAGACCTGGAGAACTTCAAGTCCAGAGCCGAGATGTTCGAGAACATCGTCATGGCCCTGGGCGGCCGGATAGCGGAGAAGCTTTTCCTGGACGATATATCCACCGGAGCCTCCGGGGATATACAGCAGGCCAGCTCCATGGCCAGGGACATGGTCATGCGCTACGGCATGAGCGAACGGCTGGGGCCCATCTCCTATGACAATTCCGGCCACAGCATCTTCATCGGCCGGGACTTCGGCCAGACCAAGAGCTATTCCGAGGAGACCGCAGGCATCATCGACGAAGAGGTGAAGGCCATCTTTGACAAGGCCAGCGAGGTGTGCAGCCAGATACTCACCGAGCACGCCGACCAGCTGAAGGCCATTGCCGAATACCTGCTGGTCAACGAGACCATGGAGGCGGAGGAGTTCAACTACTTCTTCGACCACGGCGAGTTCATGCCCATCAGCCCCAAGGCCGCCAGAGAGGCCCGGAACGACGATACCATCGAACGCCCCGCCCGGAAGATCTCCATGATCGACGGTTACGCTGAGGAGAAGGCCCAGGCTGAGCAGCCCAAGACCCAGCCCGGGGAGCCTGAGTCCCAGACCCGGGAGCCCGGCCAGGACGGACAGACCCAGTCCGAAAACACCGAGGACAAGAAGGACTGAACGGCCCGAAAAAGCATACAAGACAAAAGGAGCTTTTGCAAAACTGCGAAAGCTCCTTTTTAATATCTTGCTGCCGTCTCTATCTCTTCCGGGTCCTGATAAGCCCCAGTATGCCCAGGATGAGCAGGGCCGAGAATATCGCAAGCGCCGGCCAGCTGGGGCCGGAGCTGCTGATATAAATAGCAGTGGGGCCGTCGGCCCCGCCGATAATGCCTCCGGCTGCCCCGCTGAGATACAGCCCGGTAAAAAAGCCGTGGAGCTTGGGCAGCAGCTGTACCAGCAGGGCCAGACAGGCCGCAGCTACGGCGGCCATGGACAGACTCCGGCGCAGGCGGCGGTTTTTCTCCAGCTGCTCTGCCAGACGGGCGTTCAGCTCCGCCAGCTGCCCGGCCAGTTCGTGGGCCTGAGTTGAGGCTCCGGCCTCGTCTTTATCTGTACCCAGCAATTTTGCCGGGCTGCTGTTCAGAGCCTTGGCCAGGGCGATGAGCATGTCCGCATCTGGCACCGACAGGCCCTTTTCCCATTTGGATACCGTCTGCCGCACCACATGGAGCTTCCCGGCCAGCTCTTCCTGGCTGAGTCCTGCGGCGCTGCGCAGCTTCTTTATGTTGTCACCGAGCATGATAACCAGCTCCTTTCCTGCTGCCGATTATATATCTCTCGGGGGGAAAGAGCAAGCAACGGGAATTAACGGCGCAAAAATACCCCTGCGCTCCAAGGCTCAGGGGCATGGGAACTGCCGTGCGGATCATGTGATGGAGGCCATGAATTCCACACCCTCCGGGACCAGCCGGCTGGGGCTGTGAAGCAGAGCGTTCACATAGCCGCCCTCCAGCCGGTTGCTGTAGTTTGCCCGGAAGGTGATCCAGTTTCCCGTCTCAAAATAGGGGAAGCTCTGGAGATTGTGTATCTCCACTCCTTGAGTCTCCTGGCAGCCTGCGGAGCCGAAGACCTGCTGGAGGCAGAGGATGCGGTCCTTCTCCAGATCATACCAGTACTGTATGTACATCTGGTTTCCGCTGCCGCCGGGGTCGAGGCGCATGTAGGCTCCCTCCAGCTTTGCATAGCCCTCCGGCAGACTGGAGAACACGGCCAGCTCCCCGGCCCGTACCTGCTGATAGCCCTCCCGCTCCAGCTGGGCGGTCAGGTATTCCTGAAGCTCCTGCTCCGTCTCAAAGGGCGGCGGCACAGGGGAGGCGGTAGGGGGGATGGATTGAGGCGTGTAAGGGGGCAGGGTGACGGACACCGCCTGAACCTGAGCTTCGGAGCTTTCGGAAGCGGGAGCCGGGGCGGCCAGATCATCTCCTGCGGGCATGAAGGCCCTGAAGGCCAGCAGCGCAGCCAGCATTGCCAGCATGCTTATACCTGCTCTAAACAGCTGCTTCATAGGCTGCCCACCTCCCTTTACTCTGAAAGTATAAACCAGGCCCCAGGGAAAAACAAGTCGAAAACCGGGGGAAAATCCAGGGAAATAGTTTGAAATTAGAACCGATAAAAGGGGCTTAGCTATTGAGTATTTCCGCCGCTTCTGCTATAATACCCTGGCAAATGTAGAAAGGCGGCCGCCCGGCGGCCGATAAAAGGAGTTATAGGATATATGAAATTAGGTATCGTCGGTCTGCCCAACGTGGGCAAATCTACTCTTTTTAACGCAATAACCAACGCAGGGGCCCAGGCGGCCAACTTCCCCTTCTGCACCATCGAGCCCAACGTGGGCATGGTCACCGTGCCCGACTCCCGGCTGGACTACCTGGCAAAGCTCTATGAGCCCAAAAAGTACACTCCGGCAGTCATCGAGTTTGTGGACATTGCCGGGCTGGTGAAGGGGGCCTCCAAGGGCGAGGGCCTGGGCAATAAGTTTTTGGGCAACATCCGCTCCACCGACGCCATAATCCACGTGGTGCGCTGCTTTGACGATGAGAACGTCATCCATGTGGAGGGCAGCACCGACCCTAAACGGGATATTGAGATAATCGACCTGGAGCTCATCATGGCGGACCTGGAGATGGTGGAGCGGCGCATAGACAAGGCAGCGAAGGCCGCAAAGGGGGACAAGAAGTTCCTCCACGAGGAGGAGGTCTTTGAGGCCCTCCGGGACCACCTGAACGAGGGCAAGAGCGCCCGGAGCTTTGACTGCGACAAGGACGACATGGAGCTCATCATGACCTCCGACCTTCTGACCACAAAGCCCATAATCTATGCCGCCAACATGGACGAAGAGGGCATCGCCGACTATGAGGCCAACCCCTATTACCGGGCCGTGGCGGAGATAGCGGCGGCGGAGAAGGCCCAGGTGCTGCCTATCTGCGCCAAGGTGGAGGAGGAGATAGCCCAGCTGGATGCCGATGACCGGCAGATGTTCCTGGAGGAGCTGGGGCTTAAGGAGTCCGGCTTGGACAGAATGATAAAGTGCTCCTACTCCTTGCTGGGGCTGATATCCTTCCTCACCTGCGGCAGCGACGAGTGCCGGGCCTGGACCATAAAGAAGGGCACCAAGGCTCCCCAGGCCGCCGGCAAGATACACTCCGACTTTGAGCGGGGCTTCATCCGGGCGGAGATAGTGGCCTTCAAGGACCTGGAGGCATGCGGCAGCATGGCTGCGGCAAAGGAGAAGGGCCTGGTGCGCAGCGAGGGTAAGGAATATGTGATGAACGACGGGGACGTGACCCTGTTCCGCTTCAACGTATGAGCTACATAGAGGCGGTGGAACTGGTGGGCATAGCGGCCTTCGCCGTGTGCGGAGCCATGCCCGCCATAGACAAGGGGGCGGACGTGTTCGGCGTGCTGTTCCTGGCAGTGGTCACCGCCCTGGGGGGCGGGGTCATCCGGGACATGATGCTGGGCTATCTGCCACCCAGGATGTTCACCAGCTATGCCTATATCTGCGTAGCCCTGGTGACGGCCTTTATAGTGTTCCTGGACGCCTATAAGCGCCGGGAGAGCTATGAGCACCACAAGGCCAGGCTGGACAGCATAGCCAATATTTTTGACGCCCTGGGCCTGGCGGTGTTCACCGTGTCCGGCGTGAACATGTCAATAGAACAGTGCGGCATGGGCAATCCCCTGCTGCTGGTGCTGCTGGGCATGACCACCGGCGTGGGGGGCGGAATGCTCCGGGACGTGCTGACCAATACCATGCCTGCGGTGCTGAGAAAGCGCATCTATGCCATAGCCTCCATGAGCGGGGCGCTGCTGTACTATGTGATGCTGCGCCTGAACGTACATGAGGTAGCTTCGGCCCTGGCGGCCATGGGGCTGATATTTGCCCTGCGCATCCTGGCCACGGTGTATAAATGGAACCTGCCGAAGGTGAAAATGTGATGTTTCCCAGCCTTTGGCAGTCAAAAAGCCATTGACAGAGGGCCGGGCCGGTGATATGATTACAGGGCCTGAGATAATATAAAGGCTGTGACGGAGAAAGCGGATACCGAATACGCACAGAGAGGGCGGCCCAGGCTGTAAGTTGCCCCGGATAGGTGTCAGAGCTACCGCTCCCGAGCCGGCGGATGAACACACTAAGTCCGCCCGTCCGGCATGCGTTACAGTGCCACGAGTTAAAAATCAAGGTGGAACCGTGCATGACGCACCCTTGGCATTTGCCAGGGGTGCTTATCTTTTTACAAGGAGGAATACTGTTATGGATGAAAACAAGTTCAGTTTTGAAAATGAGGAATACCGCCGCACCTATTGGCACACCTGCTCCCACATCCTGGCCCAGGCCGTAAAGCGCCTGTATCCGGAGGTGAAGCTGGCCATAGGCCCTTCCATAGACAACGGCTTTTACTATGACATGGACTCTCCCTTCCCCTTCACCCCGGAGATAATGGAGAACATCGAGGTGGAGATGCGGAAGATCTGCAAGGAGAAGCTGAAGCTGGAGCGCTTTGAGCTGCCCCGGGACGAGGCCATAAAGTTCATGGAGGAGAAGGATGAGCCCTATAAGGTAGAGCTCATCAACGACCTGCCTGAGGACGCCCACATCAGCTTCTACCGCCAGGGTGAGTTCACCGACCTGTGCGCCGGTCCCCACCTGGATTCCACCGGCAGAGTCAAGGGCAACGCCATAAAGCTCACCGCCTGCAACAGCGCCTATTGGCGGGGCGACTCCAACCGCCAGACCCTTCAGCGCATCTACGGCGTGGCCTTCCCCAAGAAGGAGGAGCTGGACGCCTATCTCCAGCGCATCGAGGAGGCCAAGCGCCGGGATCACCGGAAGCTGGGCAAGGAGCTGGGACTGTTCATGCTCACCGAGGAAGGCCCCGGCTTCCCCTTCTTCCTGCCCAAGGGCATGGTGCTGAAAAATACCCTTATCGACTACTGGCGTGAAGTCCACAAACGCTACGGCTACGTGGAGATATCCACCCCCATGATACTCAACCGCCAGCTGTGGGAGACCTCCGGCCACTGGTTCCACTACAAGCAGAACATGTATACCACCCTCATCGACGGTGAGGACTTTGCCATCAAGCCCATGAACTGCCCCGGCGGCATGCTGGTGTACAAGTCCGAGCCCCACTCCTACAGGGACCTGCCTCTGCGAGTGGGCGAGCTGGGCGTGGTGCACCGCCATGAGCTCTCCGGCGCCCTCCATGGCCTGTTCCGCGTCCGCTGCTTCACCCAGGACGATGCCCATATCTTCATGACCTGGGACCAGATGAAGGACGAGATAAAGAATGTTGTCCGCCTCTTTGACGAGGTGTATTCCCTTTTCCAGCTGCCCTACGAGATAGAGCTGTCCACCATGCCGGAGGACCACATGGGGGACGAGAAGGATTGGGACTTCGCCCAGGAGACCTTGAAAGAGGCTATCACCGAGATGGGCAAGAGCTATGTCATCAACGAGGGGGACGGCGCCTTCTACGGCCCCAAGCTGGACTTCCATCTCCAGGACTCCCTGGGACGCACCTGGCAGTGCGGCACCATCCAGCTGGATATGCAGCTGCCTGAGCGCTTCGAGTTGGAGTACACCGGGGCCGACGGGGAAAAACACCGCCCCGTGATGATACACCGGGTGGTCTTCGGCTCCATCGAGCGTTTCATCGGCGTCATCACCGAGCACTATGCCGGAGCCTTCCCCGTGTGGCTCTCTCCCGTGCAGGTAAAGGTAATGCCCATAACCGACAGGACCGCCGATTATGCCAAGGAAGTGGCCGCAAAGCTGGAGGCTATGGGTGTCCGTGTGGAGACCGACCTGCGCAATGAGAAGATAGGCTACAAGATCCGTGAAGCCCAGATGCAGAAGATCCCCTACATGCTGGTGGTGGGCGACAGGGAGGCCGAGGCAGGAGCCGTGGCCGTGCGCACCAGAGCCGGTGTGGATATGGGAGCCATGCCCTTTGAGGACTTTGCTGCAAAGATCGGCGAAGAAATCAAGAATCGGGTAAACAACTGAAAATAACGTAAGTTTCTCCGAGGGAGAATTAGGATTCAAAAAGGACGGCGGCATTAAAAGTGCCCCGTCCTTTTATCTAACTATTGCCTCTCAGCGGATGGAGCGCCCCAGCTCTTCTGCCTTTTCCAGCTCCGGTTTTCCCTGAATGTCTCCGCATTCTCCGTTGCCGCCGGCAAGGACTGCGCCCAGGTCTTTCCACTGCAAATGCTCCGCCAGGTGCCTGTAGTACCCCAACACATCCTCAAAGCCGTTGCCCTCTGCCGCCATAAGCAAAGCGCAGGATCGACCGTGACCTCTCAGCAGATTGCTTTCGCCTTCCTCCAATGCAAACAAACGGTCGATAGCCGTTATCACCTGGCCGCTCATGGTCCAATAATATAGGGGCGAAGCCAATACTAAAACATCACATTCTCTCACATAGGGATATATTCTGTCCATATCGTCTTTCTGGACGCATGGGCACGCCCTGCCGCTGTGGCCGCAAAAGCAACCTTTGCAGCCGTGTATATCCATGTCCGACAGGAAAAATTCCTTCACGGTGTTCCCGGCGCTTTCTGCACCCAGGCTGAAGGCTTTTACAAGGGCCGATGTGTTGCCGTTCTTTCTGGGGCTTCCGTTTAATATCACTATCTTTTTACTCATAACCGGCCCCTCTACACAATTAAAATTTCTCTGCAAGAGCGGCAGCTTGGGCGCAGCCGTCGGTTTTTTTGATATCGCCTACATTCAGCACCCCCGGAACCAGGACCTCGCCCACCATTTTCCACTTGTTCAGGGCCGCCGTGCGCTCCATGGGAATACGTACGCCATCCAGTACTGTCGGGTCTTCCTCCTCACAGCAGGCAATAAGGGCGCATTCTTTCCCGGAAATGTCCTTGCCGCCTACCACCAGGGAATAGATACGGTCTATAACCGCCTTGATCTGTGATGGGATGGAATACCAGTAGACCGGCATGGTGAACACGATGGCGTCAGCCTCCAGTATATCCGGGGCTATGGTGTTGAAGTCGTCATCATAGGAGCAGGCTTTTCCGGTTCTGTAGCAGGTCTCACAGGCATGACAGCCACCCAGCTTCATCATTGCCGCATCAAATCTTTTTACGCTATGGCCCCGCTCTTCGGCGGCCTTGATAAATGCATCGGTCATGGCAAAGCTGTTGCCTTTCCGGCGCGGACTGCCGGTGATGACCAGTATCTTCTTACTCATAAATATTTCCTCCCCAATTTATATGATTGACATTATTGCTGCTTGCAATATAATTATAGCGAGAATAAATACATACGCAAGTACGCACATTAATGTGCAGTACTTACCTATAGGAGAGTGCAAAATGAGTGAGCGCTGCATATCCAATGAAAGCCTTGGAACCACCGGTTTCAGCTACACCCTTTCCCTTATCAACGGGAAATATAAAATGACCATTCTTTACACGCTGATGGAATTTGGCGTAGTTCGTTTCAATGAGATGAAGAAATATATAGGCAACATTTCCTATAAAACTCTCAGCTCCACTTTGAAGGAACTGGAGGCAGATCAGCTGGTACATCGTGAGGAATATCCCCAGATCCCTCCCAAGGTGGAATACAGCCTAACAGACAGAGGCCGCTCCCTTATACCAATATTGGACGGAATGTGCGAGTGGGGAGACAAAAACAGGCTGTAAAGCCGGTCTGTCATGGAATATAAAAACTAAAGAGCGCAGGCACCGGAGATAGGTGCCTGCGTTCTTTCATATCATTTCCAGCTTTTCATTCAGCTTTTTGTATATCCTCTCCACAAACCAGGGCTCGGTGGAGGCGGCCAGGGCCTCATCAAGGGAGAACCAGGCAACGCCGCTGTTCTCCTCCCGGCAGATGTGGAGAGTCTCGCTTTCCTCGGCCTCCAGCAGGTAGGTCACGTTCATGTGCAGGTGGCTGGGCACATACTCCCCGTTTTTCTCGTGGCCGTCCACGGTAAGCGCTTCCAGCGAATAGATATCCTCGCTCAGGGGCCGGGGGTTTTTGACTCCCGTCTCCTCCCGCACCTCCCGCAGGGCCACCGCCAGCAAGTCCTCCTCTCCGTCGGCGTGGCCCCCGGTCCAGGACCAGGAGTCGAAGATGCGGTGATAGACCAGCAGGGTCTTTGTGCGTTCCGGGTTCACTATCCAGGCGGAGGCGGTCATGTGGGCGATGAGATTGCTGCGGAGAAAGGCGTCTTCGTTATTATCCAGAAAATCCAGGATGACTGCCTTGTCCCGCCGCTCCTGCTCGTTGAAGGGGCGGTAGTTTGCTATATCTTCCCTTATTCCCATCTCTCACTCCGCAACGGCGTATATTTCCCTGCGCAGGTGCAGGAAGGTGGGCAGGGAGCGGCGCACCTCGTCAACTCTGTCCTGGTCGATGTCGCTGTAGAGTATCTGCTCGGTCTCGTCGCAGGTGGCAATCACCTGGCCGAAGGGGTCGCATACGGTGGAGTGACCCCAGCAGGGATAGTTGAATCCCTCGTAGCGGGCGGCGGAGGCCCCCACCATAAACAGCTCGTTGTCCACGGCCCTCATGCGCAGGGACAGCTCCCAGTGGGCCGGGCCGGTGGTGGTGTTGAACTGGGCGGGGAGGAATATAATTTTCGCCCCTCTCACCGCCATTGCCCGGAAGAGCTCCGGGAAGCGCAGGTCAAAGCAGACGGCGCAGCCCATCTTGCCGAAGGGCGTGTCAAAGACGGTTATCTTTTCACCGGGGGTGAAAGTGGAGGATTCACGGAACCTCATGCCCGGCAGGTCCACGTCGAAGAGATGTACTTTCCTGTGGCGGGCTATCTGCCTGCCCTGGCTGTCAAAGACAAAGCAGGTGTTGTATATACTGCCCTCCTCAGTCTCCGGCACGGAGCCGCCCACCAGCAGAACGCCGTTTTCGGCGGCCCATCGGGACATGGCCTCCACGGCTTCGTGGTGACCCAGGGCGGCGTATTTTTTAAAGTATTCCTTGGAGTAGGGGCAATTCCACATCTCCGGCAAAACTACGATGTTCGCCCCGTTCCCGGCGGCTTCTCTTATCATTTTGCCGGCCTTATCCATGGTCCGGCCCTGGTCCAGCTCGGTCCTCAGCTGGCAAACTGCGAGCTTCAGCATTTCAATCCCTCCAGATAATTTTTTATATCGAAGTCTACGGTCTTTTCGTCCTTGCGCAGATACAGGGGATGGTGGGGATGGCCCTTCACGGAGCGCTTTCCGGCCCGGAGCCAGCGGGCGCCGTACTGCTGCCCCAGCTCCACCATCTCCCGGACGCAGCCGGGCAGGTAGGGCCGCTTTTCGATGATGGCGCCCCAGGCGGCCCATACGGCGGGGGAGATTCCCGGGGCCACATTTTGCAGTATGTAGCGGAAGGCGGCCATGTTCTCCCGGTGGAGCCGCAGGTTCAGCTCCCTGTCCATATCGTCGGGGCGGGTGGCCCGCTGGGCATAGACGTTGAACATTATCCAGCTGTCATAGCCGTTGCCGGCGGCGATGCGGGATACGGATTTCAGGGTGTTGTCCAGGTCGTCGGGCCGGGCGGTGGAGGGGTTTATGCCTATGCAGATGAGGGGGTTTTTACCCCGGGTGCCCAGGATGTAACGGTACTCCGTGTAGAAATCCGGCACATACAGCCATTTTTCGCTGTCGTAATCCTCGCCCCGGCCGGAGAGACTGAGGGCCTCCTCAAAGCTGAGGATGTCTATGGTCTGGCTTGCGCCCTGGGGGATATGCATGGTCTTTCACCTCTCACATTATCATGTATATCACCAGGGGAATGGTGAGCATGGAGAAGACGGTGGAAAGCAGTATGCCCTCGGAGGTGAATACTGCGTCCCTGTCATACTGGATAGCCAGCACCGAGACGATGACTCCGCTGGGGCTGGCGGCAATGATGGTGGATGTCACCCTCAAAACCAGATCCTCCGTGACGAAGCCCAGGAGCAGCCACACCAGCAGCGGGCAGAGCAGCAGCCGGATAAAGCACATTATGTACAGCTTCCAGTTTTTAAAAGCGTCCAGCAGCCCCACGGAGCCCAGGGAGGAGCCGATGACTATCATGCTCAGGGGCATGGTTGCGGCGGACATGGAGCCGGCCAGTTCCCGGAACACGGCGGGTATGGGCGGATGGATCATAAAGATCATCAGGGCTGCGAAGGTAGCCAGCAGGGGCACCGTGAAGATATCCTTCAGCCTTATAGCCTCCTTGCCGCCGCCGCCATGGAGACGGTACACGCCGTAGGTGTAAAGGATAATGTTGAAGGGGATACAGGACAGGGAGCAGTAGAATACCGCCTCGCTGCCAAAGAGGGCCTCCACCACCGGCAGAGCTATGAACATGTTGTTCACCACGGCAATGAGCAGCTCGAAAAGGGGAGCCCGTTCCCCCAGCCCCATGAGCCGGCAGCTGGCGGCGGCCAATATCCAGCCCACCACGATGGCGATACTCAGGGCAAGCATCACTATGGCCAGTTCTCTGCCGCTGAGCCGGGCCTCGGATACCAGCACGGAGTTGATGATGGTGGCGGTCATAAACACGTTGATGACCATTTTGCTGGCGTCCCGGGTGAACTCCTTGCCGGCGAACTTGGTCTTGGCGCAGATGTAGCCGACGACCATCAGAACGACGAATATGAGCATCTTGGGCAGAAGGGCTGAAACTTCCATTGACAGGGCTCCTTAAATGTTCAAAATAAGCTTAGCTACATAGATATATATGAGCAGGGACACGGCGTCGGTAACGGTGGAGATAAGGGGATTTGCCATCACTGCCGGGTCTACGCCTATCTTCTCGGCGATAAGGGGAAGCATGGCTCCCACCACTTTTGCGAACATCACTATGAATACTATGGACAGGCTCACTGTGGCCGCCACCAGGACGGTGACGTTGACGTTGTGCAGCAGCCAGCTGTCCACCAGCAGCATCTTGCCGAAGTTCACCAGAGCGAGGGACAAGCCGCACAGCAGAGCCACCCGCCATTCCTTCCATATGACCCGCAGGGCGTCCTTGGGCTCGGTGTCGCCGATGGAGAGGCTGCGTATCACAGCGGTGGAGGCCTGGGCGCCGGAGTTGCCGCCGGTGCCCATGAGCATGGGGATAAAGGCCACCAGTCCCGCCTGGACTGCCAGTATCTGTTCAAAGCTGGTGAGTATCATGCTGGTGAAGGTAGCCGAGAGCATGAGGAACATCAGCCAGGGTATACGGTTTTTCCACATCTCTGCCGGGCCTGTGCGGGAATAGGGCTTGTCCGAGGGCAGGATACCGGCCATGATCTCGAAGTCCTCCGTGGTCTCCTGCTCCATAACGTCTATGATATCGTCAACGGTGACTATGCCAACCAGGCGGCCCTCGGTGTCCACCACCGGCAGGGCCATCAGGTCGTAGTCGGAGAACTTCTCGGAGACGCTCTCCTGGTCCTCGGTGGTGGAGGCAAAGATCACGTTCCTGTCCATCAAATCCTCGATAATGGTGTCGTCGTCGTTTAACAGCAGGTCCTTGACGGTGACTATGCCCTCCAGCTTCCTGTCTGCGGAGATGACAAAGCAGACGTAGATGGTCTCCTTGTCCTCGCCTATGCGGCGGATGCGGGCAATGGACTCCCGCACGTTCATGTATTTTTTCAGGTCCACGAACTCCGAGGTCATGATGCTGCCGGCGGAGTTTTCGGGATAGCGGAGGTACTGATTTATAAGGCTGCGGGTACCGGGAGTGGCCGCCCGCATCACGCGCTTGACCACATTGGCGGGCATCTCCTCCATCATGTCCACCGCATCGTCCACATACAGCTCTTCGATTATTCCCGCCAGCTCAGAGTCGGTGATGGAGTTGATTATCCGCTCCTGCTCCGGGGCCTCAAAATTGGCAAAAACCTCTGCCGCCGTCTCCTTGGACAGGAGCCTGAACACCATGGGCATGCGGTTGTCCTCGATTTGGGTGAGGAACTCAGCCACGTCGAACTCGTTCATTTCCTCCATGCGCCGCTGGAGCTGCTTCATGTCCCGCTTGTCCAGCAGTTCGGTGAGCTCATCGCTGCGCTTTTCCTGGAGCGTCTCAAAGTCCATGAGTTCTCTGTTTTCCATTTCGTCCAAAAACATCACCCCCGGTGTTTGTTAAAGGAGCTCATGCTCCCAGATAAGCCTGCTGCTCCGGGCTGAGGGCGTCTATCTCCACTCCCATGGCTTTCAGCTTGCGCCGGGCCACTTCCACGTCCAGCTCTCTGGGCACGGGAATGACCCCGGGCCGGAGTTCGGCTCCGTGCTCTGACAGATAGCGGGCGCTGAGGGCCTGGACGGCAAAGCTCATATCCATTATCTCCGCCGGGTGCCCGTCGCCTGCGGCCAGGTTCACCAGCCTGCCCTGGGCGATGGCGAAGAGGGTCTTGCCGCCCGGCAGCACATAGCCCTCAATGTTGTGCCTGGCCTCGTATTTGGAGACTGCCAGCTTCTCCAGCCCCGCCATGTCCACCTCCACGTCAAAGTGGCCGGCGTTGGTGAGTATGGCTCCGTCCTTCATCGCTTCAAAATGTTCTTTAGTGATGACGCCGCTGCAGCCGGTGACGGTGATGAACATGTCCCCCAACCCGGCGGCTTTGGCCATGGGCATCACCTCATAGCCGTCCATGACGGCCTCCAGGGCCCTCACTGGGTCGGTCTCGGTGACTATGACCTTGGCCCCAAGGCCCTTGCCCCGGAGGGCGACGCCCTTGCCGCACCAGCCGTAGCCGGAGACCACCACATACTTTCCGGCAACTATCAGGTTGGTGGTGCGGTTTATGCCGTCCCAAACCGACTGGCCGGTGCCGTAGCGGTTGTCGAACATGTGCTTGCAGTCAGCCTCGTTGACCATCACCATGGGGAAGCGGAGGCTGCCCTCCCTGGCCATGGTCCTGAGCCGGTGGATGCCGGTGGTGGTCTCCTCGCAGCCCCCCAGCACCTGGGGGATGAGGGAAGTGTATTTGGTGTGCATCAGATGGACCAGATCTCCGCCGTCGTCGATGATGATGTTGGGTCCGGCCTCCAGCACCCGGCAAAGGCAGTCCTCATATTCATCCATGGAGCAGCCGTAGCGGGCGAAGACCTCCATGCCCCCGGCGGCCAGGGCCGCCGCCACATCGTCCTGGGTGGACAGGGGGTTGGAGCCGGTGACATACATCTCGGCCCCGCCCATCTCCAGCATCCGGCACAGGTAGGCGGTCTTGGCCTCCAGATGGACCGACAGGGCGATCTTCAGCCCCTTAAAGGGCTTTTCCGCGGCGAAATCGGCGCCTATGCCCTTCAGGACCGGCATGTTCCGCTCCACCCAGTTTATCTTCATCTCTCCCGAAGAAGCCAGCTCAATGTCTTTTATATAGCTCACTGCGATACCTCCCGCATTTTTTCTCACCAGAACATTCTACCACGCCAAAGTTTTTATTACAAGGACAAGATATGCGGCGCCACCCGCCCCAGCTATGTTTTCCGCTTATTTTTCATGATTATAAATCCCTATTCAACAGCGCCTTATGACCGACTTCTTGGTATTACATAACTATAATAAATTTATCTTATGTAAACTCAGGAGGCAAGATGATGGACTTTGGGGGACAGGAAAAACTGAGGGCGCTGAAAGGCGGGGGAGCCCTTGGACAGCTGGACGGACGCTTTCTGCTGGCGGGCCGCTGCGGTATTTACATGGGTCTGGGCTGCGCCATGGCCTGCGCCCGTGTGCTGGAAAACGGTGCGCCCTTCGGCATGGCTATGGCGGCCTGCTCCGGGGCGGGCGTCAGCGGTGTGTTTGCCCTGGCGGGAGCGGCTTTGGGCTATCTCATCAGCGGGGGCATAGAGTGGGGCATACGTTATATAGCGGCGGCGGTGCTGGTGTACACCATCGCCTTTGTGTTCCACGAGCTGAGCATATATAAAAATCCCTATTTCATGCCCACGGCGGCGGCTCTGGTCATGGGTTTCACCGGCTTTCTGGGCAGCTTTTCCACGGCGGAAGGGGCGGTGCCTCTGGCGGCGGAGCTGTTTCTGGAGACGGCGCTGGCTTTTGGCGGGACCTATTTTTTCCGTGAGGCTCTCAGCTCCCGCCCCTGCACCACCGAGACGGCGGAGCTGCGCCACAGCGTATCCGCCATGATAATGGCGGCCTGCCTGCTGATGGCGGCCTCCCGGCTGGTGATATTTGATGTGGTCTCTCTGGGCCGGGTGCTGGCCCTGCTGCTGGTGATGACCTCCGCCATGAAAGGCGGGCTGCTCACCGGGGCGGCGGTAGGCACGGTGCTGGGTCTGGCCATGGACGTGGCCCAGCAGGGCCCTCCCTTCTACACCATGGCTTACTCTTTTTCCGGCCTTCTCTCCGGGGTCTTCGGCAAGCATGGCCGGGTGCTCTTCGTCCTCAGCTTCATCCTGTCCGGGGCCTTGGCGGTGGTCTGTGCCTGGAACGCTGGGCTGTATGTCAGCGCCCTGTTTGAGACCTTCTGCGCCTCCGTTATATTCATGCTGCTGCCCTCCGGCTTTCTCATGCACCTGGGCCTGATGCTCCAGAGCATGGAGCGGGGCAGCGGGGAGACCGGGCTGCGCCGTTTTGTGGCGGGGCGGGTGAAGAACCTCAGCGAGGCTTACGCCCAGCTTTTTGACACGGTGCGCCGCAGCATAAGCGAGCCCTATAACGACGAGAACATAGCCCGCATCTATGACCGGGCGGCGGACGAGGTATGCGTCCAGTGCAAGAACAAGAACCGCTGCTGGAACGCCGAGTATGTGGATACTCTCACAGCCATGAACGATGCCACCCAGGCTATGATAGACCACGGCAGCCTGGAGGTGAAGGACCTGCCGGAGTTTTTCCGGGACAAGTGCGACAAGCTGCCGGCCTTTGTGGCGGCGGTGAACGGGGAACTGCGGGGCATGTCCTACCGGCGGCAGCTGCGGGCCTACCTGTCGGAAAATCGGAACGTGGCCTGGGGCCAGTATATGGACATCTCGGAGATATTGAGCGGCGTGGCCGGGGAGCTGGGGGGCAAGGGCGCTGCGGAGCCTCTCACGGAACGGCGTCTGCTGCGCTATCTCCGGGGCCTGGACATGGACGCCGAGGCGTCGGTGTACCGGGACGGCAGCGGCAGGCTGCGCATCAGCATAGAGTGCGGCAGCCTGGCCCCCCTGCTCAAGGAGGAGGATTATCTGGAGAAGCTGTCCCAGGTCGCAGGGGTGCGCCTCTGCCAGCCCTACGAGCTGGGGGAAGACAGCTCCAGCATCACTCTGCTGGAGGCGGAACCCCTGGCGGTGTCCGTGGGCATAGCCGCATTGAAAAAGCGGGGAGAACGGGTCAGCGGGGACAAGGGCACCTATTTCAAGACCGATGCCGGCGTGCTCTGCGTCATTCTGGCCGACGGCATGGGCTGCGGGGACGAGGCTGCAAAGGACAGCGGCCAGGTGGTGGAGATACTGGAGAAGTTCCTCCGCTCCGGGGTGGACCCGGCGATAGCCATGAAGATACTCAATTCCGTGCTGCTGCTGAGAGGCGGGGACAGCTGGGGCTACGCCACGGTGGACCTGATGTGCGTGGACCTGTTCTCCGGGGAGACCTGCTTTTATAAATACGGAGCCGCCCCTTCCTATGTGAAGAACGGGCGGAACATAAAACGCATAAAATGCGAGACCCTGGCGGCGGGCCTCACCGGCGGGGACGGCATAGCCCCGGATATCCTGCGCATGCGCCTGCGCCCCGGCTCCACCGCCGTCATAGCCACGGACGGTGTCCTGGCGGACAAGGAGGACGGCTGGCTCAAGGAGCTGCTGCTCCAGGGCTGGGAGGATATGAAGGAGCTGGCAAGGACCGTGTTGAAGGAGTCGGAAAAGCTCTACGGGGCCAACGACGACATGACCGTAGTCACGGTGAGAGTGGAGGAGCGTCTATGAGATACAGGATGAGGGACAGGTTCATGGACCTGGTCTCTGCCCTGAGCTTCGGTATCCCCGGCGCTGCCCGGCGCAGACGCCGCAGGGAGAAGCTGCCGGTAGTGCGGGGGAACATGCGCCGGGTGATAGTGGTGCATCCCCCGGACCCCATGTTCACCCAGGCCATGTTCATCCTCCGGGACGACTATTTCCAGACTCCCGGCATAAGCAGCCAGGAGCTGCTGCGCCAGGCCCGGGAGGCAGCCCGGGACTATGTGGACCAAGCCATACCTGCCGACCCGGTGCGCCCGGTATTCCCCACCGCCATGTCAGTTTTTGCCCTGGGAGCGGCAGCGGCCATATTTGCACTTTGGCTGGGAGGGGTGATATAGATACTCATGGAAGAAAAAAGAGGACGGTATATCCGTCCTCTCAGCTTGTCGAAGAAGGCCAAGCCTTCTTCGACAAAAGGGCTTGCACTTCGCTCCATGCCTCAGTTGTACGCCAGAGGCGTACAATTCGACACTTCGCTCCGTGAGAAGTGTTTTCTGCGACGTACACGCCGCCGCAGAAAACGATTTAAATTATTTTTTCGCTGCGGCGAAAAAACTCTGCGAGGCTTTTTCGACAGTCTCAAAGAGGACGGTATATCCGTCCTCTTTTTTATGCTCGTATCACCGGCTGAAACTCATTTTTTCTTTTTGCGTTTTACCGTGTATACCGCAACACCGCCTATGCCTGCGGTAGCCAGGACCAGCAGGCCGCCCCACAAAAGCAGATTGCTGTCATCGCCGGTGATGGGGGAGCTGGTAGATGTGAAGTATTGTCCCTTGTGGGCCACATAGCCGCACACGATGCACACCTTGTCGCCGGTGTATCCCTTGGAGAAGAGCGTGGGCTGCTTGTAGTTCACCAGACGTAACCGGTGTGCGCCCTTGTCCAGTTCAACTCCGCAGGCGCTGCACTTGTGCCAGTGATAGGTGGAATCGGCATACCACTTGCCGTCGCCGGTGTGTACTCCCGTGGCGGGGCTGGTCAGCTGAGTCGGAAGCACAGAGACGCTGGCTGCAGCGTCCAGGTAGTACAGGTCACAGTAGGCGCAGTAGTAGTGCTCTTTCACTCCGTCGCTGACGCAGGTGGCAGGCTGCTCTGCCACGTGTACAGGTTTGCATGTGATGGTCACAGTGAGATTGCTGGGCTGGATGAGAGTGTATTTTGTCGCATCGGCGCCGGTGAGCTTTATGGCGGTGGTAACGGGCTTGCCGGTCCCCGCAAATTTGTCGGCCATGGTGCCGGTGCCCAGCTTAAAGCCGACATTGGCGGGGGTGCTTCCGTTGCCGTCCACCAGCCTGCCGCCGGTGAGCTGCACTATGGCGGTCCCGTCGCAGTCTCTGTTCATGGCGGAAACGCCCTCAATATTGAGAGGAGTGGTTCCTTTGGCGACGATAATGAACTTGCCGTTGAAGGCTGCGCCGTCCAGACCGCTGACTATATAGATGTCGGCGGGGTCCTGGCTGTAGGTGCCGCCGCTTATGAAGCCGGTCCGGGTCTCGGAGCTTACGCTTCCGTTGAAGCTGCCGCCCTTTATCTCCACAGCTATCTTATCCAGAGCATCCTGGTCGTTGCCTTGGGGATTGCTCTCGTAGAAGGCGGCGCCGCCGGTGAAGCTGCCGCCGTAGATGTTCACGTCTATGGCCTCGCCGGTGTTGTGCTGGGCGATGGCCACTGCGGCGTTGCTGGTGGTGCTGCCGCTGTCGTTGGGGGAGGAGGAAGGCGTGCCGCTGCCGCCGGTGACGCTGGCCCCATCGTAGATGTTCAGGGTGCCGGCCCTCAGCTCTATGCCGGTGTTGCCGCCCTCTACCTGGGCGCCGCCGTAGACGTTAAGGGTGCCGGGGCCGGGAAGGAACACGCCGATGGAGTTGGACTTCACTACAGCTCCGCTGTGGAGGTTCACGGTGCTGTTTTCCGTGCTGCCTCCGTTGTTCTGGATGGCTGCATTGGCGTTGCCGGTGACGACGCTGCCGTAGACGTCGACAGTGTTGTCGGTGCCAAGGATGAGTATGCTGTTGCCTCTCACGGTGACACCCTGGCCTATGGTGATGTGGCAGTTGGAGGAAGAACCGGTGGTTTCTATGACGGAATTGGCATTCTCCTTGGAAATGATCAGCTGGCCGCCGCCGTTTGCCGAGCTGTCGGTGACGGTAAAGCTCTTGCCGCTGCCGCTGATCCGGAAAGCGGTAAGAGTGCTGGTGTAGGTGTAGCTGTGGCCGTTAAGATCCAGCGTCCAGTTGAAAGCGTCGCCGATGCTGGGATAGATCATGGCGTCGGTGCTGAAATCGGAGTTCAGCTTCAGGGTACTGCCGGCATACTTCTTGGCGTTGTTTATTGCCTGGGTAACGTCGGTGTACTCATAGCTGACTCCGTCCCGGATAACATAGGCCAGTATCTTTTCGCTCTTTATGCGGCTGCTGTACAGGGTGCTCCCGTCCTGAGAGGAGACGCTGACTGCGTAATTTTCACTATAGGGCTGGAAGAAGTCTACCGGTGCGCTGCCGCCGCTGACTTTGACGTCGGCGATAGCCAGGGGCATGCTGCCGGACAGGGAGGCGCCGTTTTCAAGCTCTATAGCGGTGGAAAGGGCAGCACCGTTCACGTTGCCGAAGTACTTTCCTGGGGGATAGCTGCAGTTGAGAGCTCCGCAGACGGACAGCGTGTTGCCGTTCAGATCCCAGCGCTGGGCCAGATTGTACAGTTTAGAGTCGTCCATCAGGTAGCAGTTGAGCCCCTTGAGCCGGGCCGTGTAGGAAGTGGGAGGGGCGGCCTGGACGCACACCCTGTCGTCATAGACAAGGATGCTGCTGTCGGAAGGGACGAAGGCGCTGTCGCCTGTCGCCCAGTTGGTGAAGCTGCCGCCGCTTATGCTCACCTGGGCAGCGCTGCCGTTACATATGCAGCTCACATTATAAGCCTTGCTGAGGGCGGAGAAGCTGCCGCCCTGGATGCTGATAATGGCGTTCTGGCTTTTGCTCAGGCGTATGGCATAGTCGGAGGGAGAGACGAGATTTGCGTTTATGATGTTCACATTGGCGGGGTTGGCGTCGCTGGCGGTGATGTACAGGGGGGCGCAGCTTCTGGCGATGCTGGTGACACTGCCTGTCTCAAGGGTGATGCCGCCGTTGAGGGTGAGGGCGGCGCCCTCTTGTATCTGCACTGCCCGGGAGGTAACGGCCCCGCCGTTATAAATTTTGCCGGGCGTGCCTGAGGTATCGGTGATGACCACATTGGCCCCGGAGGCAATGTTTATAAGACCGTATGCAATATTGCCGCTTATTTTTTGGCCGTTCAGGTCCAGGGTGAACTCTGTGCCCTGGGGGATGGTGAGTGTATCCGTCACGGTCATGTCGCCGGCCAGGCGTATAGTCCCGCCGGTCGCCAGTTTCGACAGGGCAGCCGGGAAACTTGCCACGGGGGCGCCTTCGCTGCCATCGTTTTCATCGTTGCCGCTGCCGCTGATGTATATGAGCTGCTTAAGCTCAAGGCTCTGGGCTCCGCCCAGGACCAGCAGCAGACTGAGAGGCTGGGCCCCCTCTGCCAGGGCATAGCCCTCCGGCAGGACTGCGCTGAGCGTGAACTCCTTTTCATTGCTGCCGGCCATCAAGTTTTCAAAGGCCCAGCTCACATCCAGAGTCTCCTCCGAGCCCTCGATCTTTATGGAGGAAGGCAGCAGGGGCTTGATGGACTCAAAGCTCTCCTGATCCAGGGCCTCAATTCCCGGAAGATACAGCTTGCCCTCGGTGAGATTTTCGTCTTCCACCCAGGTCCATGAGCTTATGCTCACCATATCTGGGGCGCCTTCATCCCCGGTCCCGGCGCAAAGGCTCAGGTCCGTACCCTGGGCGGAGCAGACCGGGCAGTCCGGGTTGGGGGAGCCGCTCTCGCACTTCACGGTGCAGCTGCACTGGGCCTCAGGCTGCGTCCCGGCGCAAAGGCTCAGGTCCGCACCCTGGGCGGAGCAGACCGGGCAGTCCGGGTTGGGAGCGCCGCTCTCGCACTTTACGGTACAGCCGCACTGGGCCTCAGGCTGCGTCCCGGCGCAGAGGCTCGGGTCCGCGCCCTGGGCGGAGCAGACCGGGCAGTCCTGGTTGGGGGAGCCGTCCTGGCATTTTACCGTGCAGGTGCACTTTGCCTCAGGCTGCGTCCCGGCGCAGAGGCTCGGGTCTGCGCCCTGGGCGGAGCATACCGGGCAGTCCGGGTTGGGGGAGCCGCTTTCGCACTTTACGGTACAGCCGCACTGGGCCTCAGGCTGCGTCCCGGCGCAGAGGCTCGGGTCCGCACCCTGGGCGGAGCATACCGGGCAGTCCTGGTTGGGGGAGCCGTCCTGGCACTTTACCGTGCAGGTGCACTTGGGCTCTGGGTCCGTGGCATA
>CALWVZ010000013.1 GCA_944385125.1 uncultured Oscillospiraceae bacterium | reverse complement strand
TGGAGAGCGTTTTTGGCGTGCTCACCTCCGTGCTGTTTTATGGGGAAGTGGTGACGGGGAAGATGCTCCTGGGCTTTGCGCTCATCTTCCTGGCCGTGGTCTTCAGCGAGGTGAAGCTGCCCTTCTTCAAGGGCCATAGGCCGGAGAAGACCTGAGACAGGAAAGCTAAAGTCAACATAATTAGGTTGACATAATTGCAAAAGACACATCCTGCATTTATCCTCAGGATGTGTCTTTTTATGCCCTGGATGTTCAGTTCAGCTGAAGGGTGGTGTCGCCTATGGTAATGGCCGTAACGGCGTGGATGTCGATAGTGTCCTGCCAGCTGCAATAGAAATAGGCTATGCCGTTTTCATATTTCTGGATGGAGTTGCAGCCGGGGGCGGAAAAGTCTGAACCGTCGGCCATGTGCAGCGTGCCTCTTGTGACCTGGTCGGCGGCCCTGATCCAGGCCGTATTTTCATCCCTGTCCATCAGACTGAAATCCTCCATCTCCACCAGGAACCAGACGCCTGTGGCGCTGAGTTCTATGCCCAGCACCCGGCTGGACTCATCATAGCCCTCCGGGGAAAACTCCAGGGGCCTGTCAAACAGGCACAGCCTTTTCTCCAGCTCCGGCGCTTCCACAGTGAAGCGGCCAATGAGCACATCGTCGGGGAAGAGCCTTACCGTGAGCTCTGCGTCGCCGCTTTCCCAAAACCGAGATGGATGGATATAGCAGTGCATGGTGGCCGTCCTGGTCTGGGCATCGTAAAGGACATGCTCTTGGGTGATATCTGCGTAGCTTATCCCGCTGGGAGCAAGGTCACTGTATACCGGCTCGGCGTATACCCAGTGCTCACCGTCGTGGGATAGCTCTATGCACTCCTCGTCGGGGATCACATACCTGAAATCAATGGGGGAGATATTGAAATAAATGTCAACGGTATTGGCGTAACTGACGGCGGACAGGGGAGTTACCCTGATATCCTCCACGCCGTCGCCCATGACTTCATCTCCGTCCTCCGGCAGGGGATATTCCACGTAGCTGTCGGTTTCAGTCTGGTCAACGTGGTATTTCTCCCTCAACTCCTGCTGCCGCTGCCGGTTTATGCTGTAGCCTATGGCAAAGGCGGATACGGCAAAGAAAAGGGATATTATGGCCGCTATCAGCAGCGTGCGTCCCCAGCGCCTGGGCGTACTGGAAGCTTTATTTTCGCTGTGTATCTTGTTCATTACCGCCTCCTTTATCTTTTGGGGGGAGACATCGTTCCGGCGCTCAAGGCGGACTGTATCCTCCTCAATGAGCTCCAAGAGTTCGCTTATCTTATATTCCATCAATGACGCCTCCCTCCTGCAAGCTGCGTCCCAGGACCTCCCGGCCCCGGCGCAGCTTGGTCTTTACCGTGGACTCGTTGATGCCCAGCTGCCGGGAAATGTCCTTCAGCTTTTGCCCGTAGTAATAGTGGCGGAGGAAGATCTCCCGCTCCGGGTAGGGCAGGCTGTCCACCGCCCGGCGGACTATCTGAGCCAGTTCCTTCTCGGTGTACGCTGTCTCCGGGCCGGGAACGTCTGTTGCCAAAATGTCCTCCTCAAAGGGCAGCTCTATATTCTGCTGCCTGAGCCGGTTCAGGGCCGTATGCCGGGCCACAGCGCTGAGCCAGGGGCGGACCTTTCCGGGCCGGACTTTCTCCCGGCCCTCCCACAGGGCCAGGAAAACATCTGCCGTAACCTCCTCGATATCTGCCTGGCCCATGGCCTGACCGATAAGGCTGTAGACTATGCCGCTCACATAGCCGGTGTAGCGCTCAATGAACCAGCCCAGGGCCGCCTCGTCCCCGGCCTTCAGTCTTCTCAGTATCTTTCCTTCATCCACGGCTTTCACCTGCTTTCTCTTGTTGAGGTCCCTCGCCTATAATATACCGAAAACGGGGCGGAAGGTTTCAAATAGACGGAAATTTCCCGGGAATAAATTTGTCCCCGCCTTGAAAAGCCGGGGACTTATATAGTAAAATGTCCCCGGTGATAATAATGCTGTATGTAGAGCCGGATTTCTACTCGGAGTTTCAATGCCTGGCCTCCGCCTGCCGCCACAGCTGCTGCCTGGGCTGGGAGATAGATGTGGACCAGGACACGGCCCGGCTATATAATGAGCTGCCCGGTCCTTTGGGGGAGGAGCTGAGAGAAAAGCTCTGCCTTTTGCCGGAGCCCCATTTTAAAATGACTGCCGACGGCCGCTGTCCTTTTCTCAATAATAAGGGCCTGTGCCGCCTTATCCTGGCCTGGGGAGAGGATGTGCTCTGCGATATCTGCCGGGAGCACCCCAGGTTTTATAACGATTTCCCCCAGCGGCAGGAGGCGGGCCTGGGCCTCTGCTGTGAGGAGGCGGCAAGGCTGCTGCTTACGGGGGAGAAGCCCCTGGAGCTGATTTATACCCTGGAGGGTGAAGCGGAGGAGGAAGAGCCGGAGCTCATTGCCCTGCGCCGGCAGCTCCTGGACATCCTGGCCGGGACTGAGCTGCCTATGGAAAAGCGGCTGGAGAGCTGCTGCACTCTTATGGGTATGCCGAAGCTGGATTTTGACATGGCATACTGGCGGGACTTTTACCTGGGCCTGGAGCGTCTGGACGAGGCGTGGACAGCGGCTCTGAAGAGCCTTAAACCCCTGAACGGAGAGCTGCCCGGAGACATGTCCCACACCCGGCTGCTGCAATATTTTATCTACCGGCACTTTGCCTCCGCCGAAAACCGCCGGGAGGCGGCGCTGATGCTGCAATTTTGTATCCTGAGCCTGGGCCTCATCTCCGCCCTGGAGCGGAGCGGGGGCGAGCTTTCGGAGCTTGTGCGTCTCTACTCCTCGGAGATAGAGTATTCCGACGAGAATATAGGGCGGATAACCCAGGCAATAAGCCCTTTACTTTTCGGCATCTAACATTTATAATATCACGGTTAGATTATTTGAAGGAAGAAGATTATGCCAGATTTAGTAAAAGAGATAGAGCGGCGGAGGACCTTCGCCATCATATCCCACCCGGACGCCGGTAAGACCACCCTGACGGAAAAGCTGCTGCTCTACGGCGGGGCCATACAGCTGGCCGGCTCCGTAAAGGGCAAGGCCACCGCCCGCCATGCGGTCTCCGACTGGATGGAGCTGGAAAAGCAGAGAGGTATTTCCATAACCTCCTCCGTCATGCAGTTTGAGTACGAGGGCTACTGCATCAACATCCTGGACACCCCGGGACACCAGGACTTCTCCGAGGATACCTACCGCACCCTTATGGCGGCAGACTCGGCGGTGATGGTCATAGATGCCGCCAAGGGCATAGAGCCCCAGACCAGGAAACTATTCAAGATATGCGCCATGCGCCATATCCCCATCTTTACCTTTATCAACAAGCTGGACCGGGAGGCCCGCAGCCCCTATGATTTGATGGAGCAGCTGGAAAACGAGTTCGGCATCGGCACCTATCCCATGAACTGGCCCATAGGCTGCGGCCAGGACTTCAAGGGCGTATATGACCGGGAGAAGAAGGAGATACTGGCCTTCAACGAATTTCACCGGGGCCAGAGCCGCATCAAGGCCATAGAGTGTACCCTGGACGAGACGGAGAAGCTGGATGAGCTCATCGGCCCACGCCTGCGCCAGACCCTCTCCGACGACATTGAACTGCTGGACGGAGCGGGCTATGACTTTGACATCAACGAGGTGCGCAAGGGCAAGCTCAGCCCGGTGTTCTTCGGCTCGGCTCTCAATAACTTCGGCGTGGAGCCCTTCCTGGAGAGCTTCCTGAAGATGACCATGCCGCCCCTGGCACGGATCTCCGGGGATGATATAGTAGAGCCCACCGAGCCCAATTTCTCAGCCTTCGTGTTCAAGATACAGGCCAATATGAACAAGGCCCACCGGGACAGGATAGCCTTCATGCGCATCTGCTCCGGCCGCTTTGAGCGGGACAAGGAATATTACCATGTCCAGGGGGGCAAGGCCCTGCGCCTGGCCCAGCCCCAGCAGCTCATGGCCCAGGACCGTACCATCATAGACGAGGCCTATGCCGGGGATATCATCGGCGTGTTTGACCCGGGCATCTTCTCCATAGGGGACACCATATGCGAAAAGGGCCAGCATGTCTGCTTTGAGGGCATACCCACCTTTGCCCCGGAGCACTTTGCCGCCGTGGAACGCATAGACACCATGAAGCGCAAGCAGTTTGAAAAGGGCATTACCCAGATTGCCCAGGAGGGCGCCATCCAGATCTTCCACGAACCCTTTACCGGCGTGGAAGAGGTCATCGTTGGCGTTGTGGGCGTGCTGCAGTTCGAGGTGCTGGAGTACCGGCTGAAGACGGAGTACGGCGTGGACGTGCGCCGCCGGGCCATGCCCTATGAGCTGGTGCGCTGGGTGGACAGCGAGAACGTGAAGATAAACGAACTTAACCTCACCAGCGACACCAAGTGGGTACAGGACTTCAAGGGCAACGACCTGCTGCTCTTCACCTCCGAGTGGTGCATAAACTGGGCCCTGCAGAAGAACGAGGGACTTGTGCTGAGAGAGTTCAACCGGGATTAAATAAGGAGGCTTGAAATGGCGGAAAAGATACTTGTTGAGGTTTTCAAGAAAAAGACGGCAGAGGAGCTGAGCCAGGCCCTGGCCGACCCGGACAGCCGCCTGGAGACCGGCAGCGGCTCCGCCATAACGGCTTCCCTTGCAGCGGCCCTCCTGTGCCGGGCAGCGGCAATAACTGCGAGAAAGCAGGAAGGGAACGAGAGCTTGGACTATATCCTCCGCAACGGCGAGATACTGCGCAGCTATATGGTCCATCTTATCGACGAGGATGTGAAGAGCCGGGGGCCGCTGAACCGGGCTTTGAAGGAGGGGGAGCCCAGGGCCATAGAGGCGGCCCGGCAGCCCGCCTCCGCCATCCCCGCCGAGATTGTGAACATGATGGGAAAGCTCCTGGAACTGAGCCAAGAGCTCTGCCCCCTGTGCCCAAAGGAGGCCGCCCACTATTTGGCGGAGAGCACGGAGCTGGCCCTGGCGGCCGCCGCCAGCGCCCGGGACTTCATCCTGGACATGGCCTCCTATTGCAGCGACGAGACCTACCGCTTTGTGACCCGCCGGGAAAATGAGCTGCTCATGGAGCAGCTGGAGGGCCGGGCAAAAGAGATACGTACATTCTTTGAGGGCAGAAGCTGAAAATCAAGGCAGGCGGATGGAAAAATCTGCCTGCCTTTTGCGGAATTGTGAGGGAATATGAAAAGAATAATTATAGCGCCGGACTCCTTCAAGGGTACCCTGGAGGCAAGGCAGGTCTGCGATATAATCGCCGGGGAAGTGAGAAAGCTTTGCCCGGAAACGGAGATACTGTGTATCCCCATGTCCGACGGTGGCGAGGGCATGTGCGCCTCCTATATCTCCCTCATAGGCGGGGAGCGCCGAAGTCTCGGCGTTACCGGGCCAAAGGGGGCAAGCGTGGAGGCCGAGTTTGGCATCCTGCCTGACGGCAGCGCCGTCATGGAGATGGCCGCCTGCGCAGGACTGCCCCTGATGAGCGGGGAGCTGGAGCCGCTCACCGCCACCACCTATGGGGTGGGGGAGCTTATAGAGCACATCGCCTCCCTGGGCTGCGGAAAGCTGCTGCTGGGCCTGGGGGGCAGCGCAACCAACGACTGCGGCATAGGCATGGCGGCGGCTTTGGGCTACAGATTTCTTGATGCCGCAGGTGACAAAGTCAAGCCTTTGGCGGAAAATCTGGGGAGAGTAGAGAAAATAGTCCCGCCGGAGACCTTGCCGGGTATCAGTGTCCGGGCTGCCTGTGATGTGGACAATCCCCTGTGCGGAGAGCGGGGAGCCGCCGCCGTCTTCGGCCCCCAGAAGGGACTGGGGCCGGAACAGATACTGCCCCACGACCAGGCAATGGCCCACTTTGCCCGGGTGATAAAGCGGGAGCTGGGCCGGGACGTGGCGGAGGTGCCGGGAGCGGGAGCCGCCGGAGGCCTTGGCGCCGGGGTGCTGGCCTTCCTTAACGGGGAACTGACGCCGGGCATAGAGCTGCTTTTGGACAGCGTGGGCTTTGATGAGCTGCTGGACACGGCGGAACTGGTGATAACCGGTGAGGGCAGACTGGACGGCCAGAGCACCGCCGGGAAGGTGCCGGTGGGCGTCGCCCGCCGGGCCAGGGCCAAGGGCGTTAACTGCATCGCCCTGGCGGGCTGCCTGGGCAAGGGGGCGGAGCTGTGCCTCAAGGAGGGCATCGGCGCCTACTATGCCTGCGGCCCGGAGGGCCGGGACATGGAGGAGCTAAGGCGCTGCTGCCGCAGTGAGCTGGCCGAGCTTGCGGCAAAAGTCTTGCCGGAATATCTCTAAATAATTGAAATGTTCACATTGTTCGTATATAATACAAAAGCTGATATGCTTTAAAAGGCGGTGACATGGATGGAAGACAAGATAGCCCGGCTAAGGGAAATGATAGCAGCCAGCGACAACATCGTGTTTTTCGGCGGCGCCGGGGTGAGCACCGAGAGCGGCATTCCCGACTTTCGCAGCGTGGACGGCATTTATAACCAGAAGTGGAAATACCCGCCGGAGACCATATTGAGCCACAGCTTTTTTGAGAGAGACCCTGCGGAGTACTACCGTTTCCATCGTGAGAAGCTGGTGGTAGAAGGTGTAAAGCCAAACCGGGCGCATCTGCGTCTGGCACAGCTGGAGCAGGAGGGCAAGCTGAAGGCGGTGATAACCCAGAATATCGACGGGCTGCACCAGGCTGCAGGCAGCAAGAATGTTCTGGAGCTCCATGGCAGCATACTCAGAGCCTATTGTTCCCGCTGCCGCAGGCCCTATCCGGCAGAGGAGATGAACAAGGGCCAGGGTGTGCCCAGATGCAGCTGCGGCGGAATCATCCGCCCGGACATCGTGCTCTATGAGGAGCCCCTGGACGACGACATCCTCCGCAGCGCCATAGCCTACATCCGCAATGCAGATATACTTATAATCGGGGGCACCTCCCTGAACGTATATCCTGCGGCGGGACTTATAAACTACTACAGAGGAAAAAAGCTGGTGCTGATAAATCTCAGCGAGACGCCCTATGACAGCTATGCCGACCTCATCATCCATGAGAAAATAGGCGAGGTCTTCAGCAGGGCGTGACCGGCCGAGGAGATAAAGTGAGCAAGGGTAAACTGATAGTGCTGGAAGGCATAGACGGCAGCGGTAAATCCGCCCAGTACCGCCGTCTTTGCGCCAGAATGGAAAAGCGAAATATAGACTATAATCACATTGTGTTCCCAAGATACGATAAGGACAGCAGCGCCCTTATACGCATGTACCTGTCCGGCCAGTTCGGCAGCCACCCGGGGGACGTGAACCCCTATGCGGCCTCCACCTTCTATGCGGTGGACCGCTTTGCCTCCTACAGGGAGGACTGGGGCAAGGTGTACGAGGGCGGGGGGCTCATCCTGTCCGACCGTTATACCACCTCCAACGCCGTCCACCAGGGCTCAAAACTGCCGGAGCAGGAGCTGCCGGATTTCTTCCAGTGGCTCTATGACCTTGAATATGTAAAGATGGGCCTGCCCAGGCCGGACCTGGTGATATATCTGGACGTGGATGTGGAGACTTCCCTGGGCCGCATGGCCCGGCGCCAGGAGAAGACCAACACCAGCGCAGACATCCATGAGCAGGATGCGGAGTATCTCCGCCGCTGCCTGGAGACCGCCAGAAAAGCGGCGGATTACTACGGCTGGGTAAAGATAGACTATCTCAAGGACGGCCTGGAGCGGGACGTGGACGAGAAGAACCTGGAGATATTCAACATTATCCTCAAGGAATTGGGGCTGGACTGAAAAAATAAAAAGGAGCATCTTTCGATGCTCCAGGGAAAATGCTCAGCAGCCGCAGCCGCAGTTGCTGTTGCCGCAGCCGCTGTCACAGCCGCAATTGTTGCCGCAGCCGCAGCCGAAGAGGATGATTATAAGGATGATGAGCCAGACAGAGCTGTTACAATTGTTGTTGCAGAACATATTTGAACCCTTTCTCCGTGCCATGTTATTGATCTTGCCCGCCGGGGTGCACGGACGGCGGCGGGATATCCCGGAAACTGTGTAAGTGCGGCAGGGGAATGACCCCAGCGCTCGTGCCATAATATGCAGCTTTTCGCCCAGGTGCTACTTAAACGGCTTAGGGCAGGAATAAAACCGAGAAATTATCAAAGACCTTTCCCCGCCGCAGGGAAGGCTCCGTATCATATTCAGGCGGCAGAATGGAGAACACTATGCCAGGCGATATCGACAAGATAAATGAAATTTTCCGTATCCACGACGAGGCTATAAACAGCAGCGAACAGCCTGAAAAGAAGGAAGCGGAAGAGACTAAGGGCAAAAAGAAACGGAGCAAGAAAGAGGCTCTGAAGGAGCTGCGCTCCCCGGTGAAGGCCATGGACAAGCTCCTCACCGACGACTCCGATCAGGGCCCCAGCAACTACACCGGGGACGAGGAGTCGGAGCGGGACTACCACCCGGTGCGTCAGAGCCATGAATATCACTCCGGCTGCATGGGCGGCATAATGTACTTCGTATTTATCGCCTGCGTCAGCGTAGTGTTGGCCTGTCTGGCCTGGATGGCTGCCAGCGATATGCTGGCCCTGAACAAGGACGAGTTCACTGCCGTTGTAACCCTGCCCATGTCTATTTTCACTTCCGAGACAGTGGACACTTACGACGAGGAGGGCAACAAGACCGGCACCGAGAGAGTCACCAAGGCGGACATGGACTATGTCACCGATGCTCTGAAAGAGGCCGGACTCATAGAATACAAGTGGCTCTTTAATATCTTCTGCAAGATATCTACTGCCAGCGAGAAAGTCAGCCCCGGAGAGTACGAGCTGAAGTCCAGCTTTGACTATCGGGCTCTTATCCAGAATATGCGGGCCGGCTCTGCCTCCACCGTCACCGTGGACGTGACCCTGCCCGAGGGCTTTACCATGCGCCAGATATTCCAGCGCCTGGAGGAGATGAATGTCTGCTCTTACGACCAGCTGATGGAGTCTGCCGCCAATGACAAGTTCAATTACAGCTTCCTGGAGGGTATCGAGGAGGGCGACGCCTCCCGTCTGGAAGGCTTCCTTTTCCCGGATACCTACGAGTTCTATGTGGGTATGCAGGCGTCCAGCGCAATAAATAAGATGCTGGAGACCTTCTACTATAAGCAGACTGCCGATATGCTCAAGCAGGCTTCCGACATGAACATGTCTATGCGGGAAGTGGTGAACGTGGCCTCCCTTATAGAGAAAGAGGCCGCCAACGACAGCGAGCGGGCCCTTATCGCTTCCGTTATCTATAACCGTATCTATGCCGGTATGCAGCTGGGCATCGACGCTTCCGTCCTCTACGAATACCCGGACCATGAAGGTGCGCCTACCGCCGAGATGCTCCAAACCGACAGCCCCTATAACACCCGTATCCGCACCGGATTGCCCCCCACGCCTATATGCAGCCCGGGCATGGCCTCCATCACTGCGGCCCTGAACCCGGAGAGCACCGGCTATTACTACTATGCCCTGGATACCGCTACCGGGGAACACAGATTCTTTACCAATGAAACGGAGTTCAATAACTTTGTCGCAACTCAGGATTACTCGTAATGATTTGGAGCTCCTGTCCCCGGCAGGGGACATGGAGCGGCTGGAGATGGCTCTCTGCTATGGCGCCGACGCAGTGTATCTGGCCGGCAGCAAATTCGGCATGAGGGCCTCTGCCGGAAACTTTGATGGAGAACAAATGGAAAGGGCCGTGGCTTTATGCCACGGCCTGAGCCGCCGTGTCTACGTTACCTGCAACACTCTGCCGCGGGAGGATGAGCTGAAGGAGCTGCCGGGCTATCTGGAATGGCTGGACAGCCTGGAAGTGGACGGGCTCATCATTGCCGACCTGGGAGTGACGGAGCTGGCCAAGAGACACGCTCCCCACGCAAAACTCCACGTGAGCACTCAGCTGGGGGTGATAAACAGCGCTACCGCCTGCGCCCTGTTCGATATGGGGGCGGACACGGTGGTCCTGGCCAGGGAGACTCCCATGGAGGATATACGTAAGATAAGGGCCAATACCCCCAAAGAGCTGAGGCTGGAAGCCTTTGTCCACGGGGCAATGTGCGTATCCTTTTCCGGCCGCTGCCTGCTGTCCAACTACCTCACCGGCAGGGACGCCAACCGGGGCGAGTGCGCCCAGCCCTGCCGCTGGAAATACAGTCTCATGGAGGAGACCCGGCCCGGGGAGTATTTCCCCATAGGGGAAGACGAAGAGGGTACGTACATCATGAATTCCCGGGACATGTGCATGATAGAGCATTTGCCGGAGCTGATTGATGCGGGGATAAGCAGCTTTAAAATAGAGGGCCGGATGAAGTCCGCCTATTATGCCGCCATAGTCACCAATGCCTACCGCCATGCGATCGACGCTGCTGTGAAGGGGGAGGAGCTGGACAGGCTCTGGGTGGAGGAGACGGAGAAGCTGAGCCACCGGCCCTACTGCACCGGCTTTTACTACGGCTATCCGGGACAGCACTACTCCAAGGCCAGCTATTCAAGCCGGGCGGATGTGGCCGCCGTGGTGGAGAGCTGCGACGAAGCGGGTAGGGCGGTGCTCACCCAGCGCAACAAGTTCTATAAGGGAGACGAGCTGGAGCTCATCGGAGCGGATATAAGGCCGGTGAAGTTCAAAGCAGAGCACATGTATAATGCCGAAGGGGAGGAGATAGAGGATACTCGACACCCCATGATGGAGATACATATGACTTTGCCCTGCTATGCACCCCGCCTGTCCATAGTGAGAAAATGCAGGTAAAGACTTGACAATCCCTGTTCTTGTGATAAAATTACAAAAGTAAATTTTGGCTGTGACGAAACCAGCCGGAGCATGGAGCACTACAGAGAGGGGTCGCCTGCTGAAAGGCCCTGTGTCCCTAAACCGGCAGCCACTTCCGAGCCTCTCCGGGATGACCGGGGCGTAAGTCTGCGTTAAAGGCATGAGAGATGCCGCATTGCGGCAAATCAGGGTGGTACCGCGAACATACCTTCGCCCCTGTCCGGGGCGGAGGTTTATTTTTTTCCCGCCCGGGGTAAATTCAGTTTTATTATGGAGGAAAAGAGAAATGGAAAAATTCGGTCTGAATCAGCTGCGGGAGATGTTCCTCAGCTTCTTTGAGAGCAAGGGCCATCTGCGTCTGCCCAGCTTCTCCCTTATACCTCAGAATGACGCCAGCCTGCTGCTGATAAATTCCGGCATGGCCCCCATGAAACCCTATTTCAAGGGCGAGCAGGAGCCCCCCTGCCACAGGGTCTGCACCTGCCAGAAGTGCATACGCACCGGGGATATTGAGAACATCGGCAAGACCGCCCGCCACGGCACCTACTTTGAGATGCTGGGCAACTTCTCCTTTGGGGACTATTTCAAGAAGGAGGCCATAGAGTGGAGCTGGGAGTTCCTCACCTCTCCCAAGTGGGTGGGCATAGACCCGGACCGGCTCTACCCCTCCATCTATGTGGATGACGACGAGGCCTTTGAGATATGGAACAAGGACGTGGGCATTCCTGCCGAGCGCATTTACCGCTTCGGTAAAGAAGACAACTTCTGGGAGCATGGAGCAGGCCCCTGCGGCCCCTGCTCCGAGATCTATTATGACCGGGGCGAGGAGTACGGCTGCGGCAAGCCGGACTGCACCGTGGGCTGCGACTGCGACCGCTACATGGAGGTGTGGAATAACGTCTTCTCCCAGTTTGATAACGACGGCGAGGGCCACTACACCGAGCTCAAGCAGAAGAATATAGACACCGGCATGGGCCTGGAGCGTCTGGCCGTGGTGTGCCAGGGGGTCAACTCCCTCTTTGACGTGGACACCGTCATGAATATTACCAACAAGGTCAGCCAGCTCACCCACGCCTACTACGGCAAGAGCGAGAAAATGGATGTGTCCCTGCGGGTCATCACCGACCATATCCGCTCCGCCACCTTCATGATATGCGACGGGGTACTGCCATCCAACGAGAGCCGGGGCTACGTGCTGCGCCGCCTGCTGCGCCGGGCTGCCCGTCACGGCAAGCTCCTGGGGGTCGACGAGCCCTTCCTCTACCAAGTCATAGATACCGTGGTCCACGAGAACGAGTGCCAGTACCCGGAGCTGCGGGAGAAGCAGAGCTACATCACCAAGGTCATCAAGACCGAGGAGGAGAACTTTGCCCGCACCATAGACGCCGGCATGCACATCTTTGAGGAGCTGATGGCCGAGCACAAGGCCAAGGGCGAGACCGTGTTCTCCGGGGCCGACGCCTTCAAGCTATACGACACCTACGGCTTCCCTATAGACCTGACCATAGAGATGTGCGCCGACGAGGCCATGAAGGTGGACGAGGCAGCTTTCCGCAAGCTGATGGAGGAGCAGCGTGTCCGCGCCCGCAAGGCCAGAGAGGCCCTGGGCGACCTGGGCTGGGCAGGTATAGAATTCGGCAAAGGTATTGCAGATACGGAGTTTGTAGGTTATGATAATGACAGCTGCAAGGCCAAGGTCCTGGCGATAGTTGCCGAGGGAGAGGCCCGGGAGGCTGTGTCCCAGGGGGCCGAGGCCATCCTGGTGCTGGATAAGACCGTAATGTACGCCGAGATGGGCGGCCAGGTGGCCGACCAGGGCAGCATCGGCGCCGGGGACTTCGTTTTTGAGGTGAACAATGTCCAGAAGAACAAGGGCGGCAAGTTCATGCACTACGGCGCCGTAAAGTCCGGCTGTGTGAAGCTGGGTGATGAAGTGGAGGTCATTTATGACCGGCAGCGCCGGGAGGCCATAGGCCGGGCCCACAGCGCCACCCACCTGCTCCACAGCGCCCTGAGAAAGGTCCTGGGCGACCATGTGCACCAGGCTGGCTCTCTGGTTGAGCCGGACTTCCTCCGCTTTGACTTCACCCATTTCTCCGCAGTCACTGCACAGCAGCTCCAGGAGGTGGAGCATCTGGTGAATGGAGCCATACTCCATGGCTACGATATCAGCGTCAAGGAAATGAGCCTGGAGGAAGCCAGAAACAGCGGAGCCACCGCCCTGTTCGGCGAGAAATACGGCGAAGCTGTCCGGGTGGTGGACATGGGCGGCTACAGTGTGGAGCTCTGCGGCGGCACTCACCTGAACAATACCGCCAAGGCCGGCGCCTTCCACATAATCTCCGAGGGCTCCGTGGCCTCCGGCGTGCGGCGCATTGAGGCCAGCACAGGAGAGCGCACCCTGGAGGATATGCACAGCAGCCTGGATGAACTCTCCGCCATTGCCGCTCTGCTGAAGACCGGCAGCGGCGATGTACTCCAGAAGCTGGAGCAGCAGGCCAACGAGCTGAAAGAGGCAAAGCGTCTCATCGAGCAATACAAGGCAAAGGAGTCTGCCGGCGGCGCCGAGGAACTTCTGAAGAAGGCGGCGGATATCGGCGGCGTGCATGTGGTCACCTGTAAGCAGGGCTGCTGCGACGCAAACACCCTGCGCCAGATGGGCGACCTGCTGAGAGACAAGGACGGCTCCGTGGTGGCGGTTATCGCCGCCGTGAACGGAGATAAGATAAGTTTCCAGTGCGTCTGCGGCAAGGAGGCCGTGGCCAAGGGCCTGAAAGCCGGAGATATTATTAAGAATATCACCGCAATTGCCGGAGGCAAGGGCGGCGGCAGGCCGGATTCCGCCATGGGCGGCGGCAACGATCTGAGCAAGCTGGACGAGGCTCTGGCCGCTGTGGAGAGCTTTGTCAAGGAAAAAATATGATCAGGAGGTAAGAACATGAGAGATCAGGATTGTCTGTTCTGCAAAATAATTGCCGGGGAAATACCCAGCAGCAAGGTCTATGAGGACGAGTACGTCTATGCCTTCCGGGACATCAATCCCCAGGCGCCTGTCCACATTCTGGTGGTGCCCAAGGAGCATATCGCTTCCGTGGCCCAGGTGGACGAGGGCAACTCCCTCTATGCCGCCAAATGCCTGGAAGCCGTGGCAAAGATAGCCAAGGCCGAGGGCCTGGACAAGGGCTACCGGGTCATCAGCAACTGCGGCGAGGACGGCGGCCAGACCGTAATGCATCTGCATTTCCACATCCTCGGCGGTGTAAAGATGGCCGACAAGATGGTATAAAAGTATTTCCGCAGGGGGGACAGGCTCACCCCTGCGGTTTTTTGCCCCTCCTAATTTAACGATTTAAAGCGAGCGCAAAGAGCCGGCTGTAAAGACAGAGGAAAAATATCCGACATAATGGAAGGAGGCGCACAATGGGCACAAGAAAGCTGACCGTAGCGGCCGGAGGCTTTTCCGCCGCCATATTTGCTGCAAACTATGTTCTCCCTCCAGATCTGCTCAGCAATGCCGCTATAGTTTCCGCCTTTCTGGGAGCCCTGCTGCTCCTGCCCGGAAGAAGATGGCTGCGCCCGGCGGCTATCGCTCTTATGTCCTTTACCCTGGGCATACTGGCTTTTCAAGTGAATTATGACAGTACGGTAGGGAAGACCCTGGATTTTAACGGGGAGAGCCACGAGATCTATGCCGAACTGACCGATTATCCCACCGTGTATGAAGACTACTGCCGCCTGGAGGTAAAGCTCCTGGGGGATGAACTGCCCGGGCTGAGGGCCATAGTTTATGACAATGACATGAGCTGCAAAGAGCTGCTGCCGGGTCAGCGCATAAGCTTTACCGGCTCCGTAAGAAGGGCGGACACGGTATACGGCGAAAGCTACGACCACTATTACAGCCAGGGCATTTACCTTAAAATCAGCGCACAGAGCGGGATAAAGTTGGAAGAGGGGCAGGGGAGCTGCTACCCTATCCTGAAGCTCAACCGCAGCCTGGTCCAGCGTATAGAGGAGATATTCCCGGAGGACACTTCCCACTTCATGCAGGCGCTGCTCCTGGGTGACAAGAGCCTGCTCTATAAGGATAAGGGCCTGCACCTGGCTCTCACCAGAGCCAGCTTTATGCATATAGTTGCGGTGTCGGGGATGCATGTGGCCTTCCTTGTGGGGCTGCTGCGCCTGCTGCTGGGCTCAGGCAAAAGATGTTCTCTGCTCTGTCTGATGCTTGTATGGCTTTTCGTGCTGCTCACCGGGGCCAGCCCCTCGGCGGTGCGTGCCGGCTTTATGCAGAGCCTTCAGCTGACGGCCCCGCTGCTGCGCCGGGAAAACGACCCGCCTACATCCTTGAGTCTGGCCCTGGCTTTGATATTGCTGGAGAACCCATTTTCGGCCACCAGTATAAGCCTGCAGCTGTCCTTCGCCGCTGTGGCGGGGATATTCTGCTTCTCCGGCAGGATATACCGCTTCATTGCGGAGAAATTCCCCAGGCTATCCCAGAGCCGGGCCGGGACTTACGCCGCAGCCAATGCCGCCAGTTCTCTTGGAGTGATGGTTTTCACAACGCCCCTCACTGCTATACATTTTGGATACATTCCCGTGCTGGCTATACTCAGCAATATAGCCGCACTATGGGCCGTTTCACTATGCTTCTGCCTGGGCTGGACGGCCTGCGCCCTATCTCTTCTGCCATGGCTGGGCAAGCTCACGGCCTGGCTTTGCGCCTGGCTGGCCCGGTACGTCTTCTTGGTGGCCGCCATGATATCAAAGCTGCCGGTGGCCGTGCTATACCTGGAAAACCGAATGTTGCTGGGTTGGCTTTTGGGCTGCTATGGGCTGTTTGTAATCTGCGCCCACTTTAAAAGAAAGTTCTGGCTGCGCATTGCTCTGCCGGGCAGCCTCAGCCTGTTGAGTTTAATAACGATAATGTGTTATGTAAACTATGACTACAATAAAGGCAGGGACACCATAGCGGCGATAGACGTGGGCCAGGGCCTGTGCACAGCGGCCCTGGGAGAGGACAGCACGGTGCTTATAGGCTGCGGCGGCCTGTACCGTCTGGATGATGCCGGGGAGCTGGCGGGACAGTATCTCATCAGCCGGGGCAGACAAAAGGTGGATGCGCTGATCCTCCCGGAGCTCAGTGAGGAATATGCGGGAGGGGTTCCTATGCTGCTGGAGATGGTGGAAGTGGAACGACTAATTCTTCCAAGGATTAGGGTGGGCCAAAACACCATGAAGGAAGTACTTGAGGCGGCTGAAGAAAAAGGGATAAAGCCGGAGTATATCGACTCGGACACTAATATAAGCCTGGGGAAAATGGGGCTGGAGCTGCTGGTCGGACAGGCTGACACCCACGGGCGCAGGCTGTCGGTACTGGTGGATCTGGACGGCTACGGAGCGCTGGTGACCTGCGAGACCGGGGAGGAAGAGGAGCGGCTGGAGCTGGTTTGCCGCAAGAGAGATATCCAGCTGCTGGTCTCAGGGAGCCACGGCAGCTCAAATTCATGCAGCAAAAGCTTCCTGGACGCTCTGGGAGCAGAGAGCGCAGTGTTGAGCCTTGGTTTCAACTATCAGGACTGTCCGGCGGAGGAAACACTTGAACGCCTGGAGCTTTGCGGGTATAATGTGTACAGAACGGACTTGGACGGTACTGTGGAAATGCGTATATCCGAATAACGGGAGAAAATAAATTGGCCAAAAAATACGGGAAAAATGATGAAAAACTTAATTATTCCGCTGCTGTCCGGGAGCTGAAGCAGCTGGGGCCGGAGAGAAGCTACCTGCTCTGGGGGCCGGAAGACTATCTCAGGGAGCAATATCTGGCGGAGCTGAAGAAGATATGTCTGCCCGAGGGAGAGGATAGCTTCAGCTACCACAGGATGGATGGGCCGGAGCTGGATATGGACAAGCTCCGCCGGGCCATGGACGCTCTGCCTTTCATGACGGAGCGCAGTTTCATCGAGCTCAGAGACATGGATATAAACAGGCTGAAGGACAGCGAGAATCTGGAGAAATTGCTCGGAGATGTGCCGGACTATTGCGTGATCGCCTTTGTGCTTGGAGCCGATTATGAGCTTGACGGTAGAGTCAAAAGTGTGAAGGCTCTGCGCCAGAATGTAAAAGAGCTTAAATTTACCAAACAATCCCAGGGACAGCTCACAGCCTGGCTGGTGCGGCGCTTTGCCGCAGCTGGGAAGAGCATAGAGCTGGATGCCGCCCAGCGGCTCATATTTATCAGCGGAGAGCTCATGAGCGGTCTTATCCCGGAGATCGAAAAGGTTGCCGCCTATGCCAAAGGGGACAAGGTCAGTGTGGCCGATGTGGAGGCTGTTGCAAACCATGTCCCTGAAGCAGTGATATTTGATATGACGGAATTCATCGCCCAGAAGAAATACAACAGCGCCCTGTCTGTGCTGGCGGAGCTGCTGTCGGATAAGGACAATGAACCTATAGCAATGCTGGCCATGCTGGGTATGCAGATGAGGAGACTGTATGCCGCCCGCCTGGCTGCGGACAAAGGCCTGGGAGCAAAGTACCTGATGGAGGACTGCGGCATCAAATCCGACTATGCGGCAAAAAAGCTGATAAATGCGGCCCGGGGCTTTAGTCTGCCTCAGCTTGTAAAAGCCGTGGAGCTCTGTGCAGAGACCGACTATAAAATGAAAAGCAGTTCCCAAAATGAGCGGGAACTGCTGAAAGAGGCGGTGCTGCGTATAGCGGCAGGAGAGACCAATGGAGAGAATTAAAGAGGTCATCGTGGTGGAGGGACGTTATGACAAGAACACCCTCAGCCAGGTGGTGGACGCAGTGATAATAGAGACAGGGGGCTTTCGCATCTTTAACGACAGCCAGAAACGCAGTCTGCTGAAAAAGCTGGCGGAAAGCCGGGGGCTCATAATCATGACCGATTCCGACGGGGCCGGCTTCATGATAAGAAATCATTTGAAGGGCTTCATAGCCCCGGAGCTTATAAAGCAGGCCTATATCCCCGATGTCTTCGGCAAGGAACGGCGCAAATCCGCCCCCTCCCGGGAGGGAAAGCTGGGGGTGGAAGGCATGTCTCCCCAGGTCATCCTGGAGGCCTTGAGAAGGGCAGGGGCCAGCTTTGAGAGCCCGGGGACCGAGTTCCGCCCTGAGATAACAAAGGCGGACCTATACAAAAAAGGCCTAAGCGGCGGGGAAAACAGCGCCGCCCTGCGCAGGGAGCTGCTGAAAAAGCTGGAGCTGCCGGAGCGGCTCAGCGCCCAGGGACTGCTGGATGTGCTCAACGCCATGATGAGCCGGGATGAGTTCATGTCCCTTCAGCTGTGAAAGTCCTCTATGCACACCGAGGCTATGACCCCGATAAGTAAAATGGCCTGGGTGGTCTCCATAAGAGAAAGGGCGGTATGATACAGCTCATACCTGACCATTATGCTGCCGCCCCACTCCACCAGCAGGGCAAAGGCGCAGAGCATCAGAAAAGCGGACAGCTGAAGGCTGCGCTTGAATATGTACCAGGCAAGGGGACACATTCCCAACATCCTGACGATTATTGCCCTAAATTTCACCGGGCATCACCTCGCCTTCGATTGTACACAAAGTATTTCCCGGGAGCAATGCAAAATATTTTCCAAAAAATTGACGTAACTGCAAATTAATAAATTTATGTAAACTAAATTATTTAAACCAAAGCCGGTACCAAAACAGTACCGGCTTTAGATATGTATGCGTGACAGGCGCTGAATTCGGGCGGGGCCGGCTTTAAAGCTCCGCCCCGACCCGGGACCCGGCGGCGAGGGTCTTCTCCGCCAGCGCTGTCAGCTCCAGCTCCGACTCCAGCTCGCCGGGGAAGGGATAAGTCTGACGAAGCGCTTCAAGGCGCTGCTTCAGCTCACGGGCTTTGCTGCCGTCTCCGGCAGCCAGGGCCTGGGCGCTGCGGCTGCGCAGGACGGAGGGATAATTTTTCATTGCCTTCATAAACTTTTCCATGGCTTTGTCCGGCTGACTGACCTGGCCTTTCAGAGCCTGGAGATAAAAGCTGTCCACCATGAGCAGCCTTTGATAAAAGCCGGGAAGGTCTCCCTCCTCCAGAAGACGGTCGATGAGCTTCTCTGTCTGGTCCGTAAGCTGCATATCCAGAAGGCGGTTGGCCCGGAACACGGCCAGGGCGGCGTTGAGGGGCCCGGAGCTGCTCTCGTCGCCGGAGAGGCTGAACCAATCCTCAGGCATGTCCTTATACCTCATACCTTGGCTGCTGCACTGATTTATTTTAAGCTGTATCCAGAAGGCCCTCAGGGCTCTCTCGTCTCTGCCCAGGGACAGGGCGTTGCGGCCGTCGGTAGGTACGCCGCCCAGCTCCAGAGGCAGGGCGTTGATAAGGGCCTGACTGAGTCCCAGTATGCCCAGACAGAGAAAGAGCATGGGGAGTATCACGGTCTTACCGCTGAGATAATAAGCCCAGAAGAAGAACATGGCGCTTATGGCGTTGAGCAAAACGCCCCCCATATTGTAAAGCCCTACGGGCAGGTAGCCGTCTTCCTCAAAATCCGGGGGACTCATAAGGCACTGGCCGGCGGTGCCTGCAAGATAGTAGCGTTTCATGCTCAGCTTGCCGTCGGAGCCCCTGATCAGCAGAAAGCTGCCTATGCGGAAGGATACGAATTCATAGCCGGAGATGAGGCCGAAGAGCAGGTGTCCCGCCTCATGGATGATGACCTGTATCCCGTAAGCCAGAGCCAGGAGCAAGAGCCCGGAAAGAAGCACCAGAAGATTTTTGAATACTCCGCCGGCGGCAAGCTTGTCCGCATAGTCCATTATTGCATAGCCGCAGAGAAAGCCCACTGCCGCACAGATGAGCAGGGCAAGGCAGGAGGAGAGAATATTGGAGAGTTTTTTCTTCTTGTTCATGTTGGCCTCCTATCTGAATTTTCCTGAAAAAAACCAATTGTGAACTGTTGATTAAAATTTGAACTAAGGCAAGACAAAGGCCGGTATCTGTGGTAAAATACAAGGAAGTTTCTGCTGTCCCGGCATGAGAGATAAACAAAAAGGACACCGGCAAAAGCCGATGTCCCCTCAGAGCACGGCGGCTCCGCTTGGCACTCCCGGCGCGATTCGAACGCGCGACCTTCCGCTTAGGAGGCGGATGCTCTATCCTGCTGAGCTACGGAAGCAAATCAATAGCTTGATTATTCTAGCGCAGATTTATCTGTATGTCAATAAATACTTAGCATAGAAGGGGAAAAAATGCTTAAACTCAAGGGGATCAAAAAGGACTATATAGTTGGAGATTCCGTCGTCCATGCCCTGAAAGGCATAGACCTGGAGTTCCGTGAGAGCGAGTTTGTGGCCATACTGGGCCACTCCGGCTGCGGAAAGACCACGCTGCTGAACATCATAGGCGGCCTGGACCAGTACAGCTCCGGCGACCTTATAATCAACGGACGCTCCACAAAGAACTTCAGCGATGGGGACTGGGACACTTACCGCAACCATTCCATAGGCTTCGTTTTCCAGTCCTATAACCTCATTCCTCATCAGAACGTGCTTTCAAACGTGGAGCTGGCCCTTACCCTTTCCGGCGTGGGCCCCTCCGAGCGCAGAGCCAAGGCCAAGGCGGCCCTGGAAAAGGTTGGCCTGGGCGACCAGCTGAACAAGAAGCCCAACCAGATGTCCGGCGGCCAGATGCAGCGGGTGGCCATTGCCCGTGCCCTGGTGAACGACCCGGACATTCTCATGGCTGACGAGCCCACCGGCGCCCTGGACTCCGAGACCTCGGTGCAGATAATGGACATACTCAAGGAGATATCCAAGGACAAATTGGTGATCATGGTCACCCACAACCCGGAACTGGCCAACGCCTATGCCAGCCGCATCATTAAGCTCAAGGACGGCCTCATTGTGGATGACAGCGCTCCCTATGATTCCAAGGGGCAGGAGCGGGAAGGCAGCCTGGGCAAGAAGACATCCATGAGCTTTATCACCGCCCTGGCCCTTTCCACCAATAACCTGATGACAAAAAAGGCCAGGACCGTCCTTACGGCCTTTGCCGGCAGCATCGGCATCATAGGCATAGCCCTCATCATGTCCCTGTCCAACGGCATCCAGATCTATATCGACAAGGTACAGAAGGATACCCTTGCCAGCTACCCAATCACCATCCAGGCTGAGAGCATGGACATGACCAGTATGATGACTTCCCTGATGGGCGTGCAGGCCCAGGCGGCGGAAAACCAGCATGACAAGGACGCCGTCTATTCCAGCACCGTCATGTACGACATGATGAACTCCATGGTCTCCGCCGAGACCCAGACCAATAACCTCCGGGCTTTTAAGGAATATCTGGAGAGTGCGGACAACGGCATATCTCCTTATGTGAGTACCGTACAGTATTCCTACGACCTGGACATGAATATATATGCCAAGGATGTGGACGACAATATAGTAAAGACCGATGTGGTGACTCTGATGGAGACCGCTATGAGCGAGACCTTCGGCGGGGATTACAGCTCCTATTTCTCCACCTTCGGTCAGATGTACTCGGTCATGGACGTGTGGCAGGAAATGCTCCCCGGTGAAAACGGCGAAAGCGTCAATCCCATGGTTAAGAGCCAGTACGATGTGCTCTACGGCAAGTGGCCGGAGAAGTACGACGAGGTGGTGCTGGTGGTGGACAAGAACAATGAAGTCTCAGACCTGGTGCTCTATGCCCTGGGGCTTAAATCCAACAGCACCTTGGCCGACGATATGCAGGCCTTCATGGACCAGGAGAACCTGACCAGTGAAGTGGAGAGCTGGAGCTATGAGGACATATGCAGCCGTTCCTTCCGCTATATCTACCCCGCAGACCAATACAAGTGGGATGAGGACAAGGAGGAATATGTTGACCTGGCCGAGGAGGACCTGGGTCTCAGGACGCTGTTCAATAACGGCCTGGAGATAAAGATCGTGGGCATCATCCGCCAGAATGCCGACGCTATGTCCGCCATGATGACAGGCTCCATTGGCTACACCCACGAGCTGGTGGAATATGTGGTGGAACAGGCTGCTGAGAAAGATATGGTAAAGAGGCAGTTGGCTGATCCCAAAACAGATGTTTTCAACGACCTGCCTTTCCTGGACAAAGAGGACGAGGCACTCACCGACAGCCGCAAAGCCCAGGCAGCTATGGACTATATTGAAGCTGCCGACGATGAACAGCTTGCGGAGCTCTATGTGAAGTACATGAGCATCCCCGAAGAGGACTACGTCCAGGACCTTATCGACGAGCAGATGGAGGATACCACCAGGGCGGACCTGGAAGATATGATCCTGGACTATTATCCCAGCTATGCCTCAATGCTGGAGGACATGGACGACGACACTCTCTTTGAGTACATGGAGCAAATGATGGCCCAGCAGATAGAAGAGCAGTACGGCGCTCAGATGGAGAGAATGTACAGTTATCTTTCCGACAGCCAGCTGGCCAGAGACTTCTCCATGCTCAGCCTGGAGGAAGATGACTATGTATGGCTATATGACCACGCAATGCCCCCTGTATATTCCACCGGCAGCTATGAGGACAGCCTGAAAAAACTGGGCTATGTGGACCTGGACAGCCCCAGCACTATCAATCTTTATGCAGCTACCTTCGAGGACAAGGACGGAATTTCCGATGCAATAGAGGATTACAACAATCAGGTGGAAGAGGAAGACCAGATAGAATACACCGATGTGGTGGCCCTGCTCATGAGCTCCATTACCACTATCATCAATGTTATCAGCTATGTACTAATGGCTTTTGTGGCCATATCCCTGGTGGTCTCTTCAATAATGATAGGTATCATCACCTATATAAGCGTCCTTGAGCGCACCAAGGAGATAGGCATACTCAGGGCCATCGGCGCTTCCAAACGGGATATATCCAGAGTCTTTAATGCCGAGACCTTTATCATAGGCCTTACCGCCGGCGTAATAGGCATCGGGGCGACCCTGCTGCTGAATATCCCCATCAATGTTATAATCCATGATCTGACGGGCATCAATGCCATCAATTCCACCCTCCCACCGATGGGAGGAGGAGTGCTGGTGCTTATAAGCGTGTTCCTCACCTTTATCGCCGGACTGATCCCCTCAGGCCTTGCCGCCAAGAAGGACCCTGTTGAGGCCCTTAGGACCGAGTAAATTAAAAAGAGCCCTTATGTGACATTATCACTGATAAGGGCGGATACTGTGGGTATAATAAAGCTACAAAACAAAGAGACAGGAGGACGAAAAAATGTCTGTTATCCATGTAGATAAGAACAGTTTTCAGGAAGAGGTCGTAAACAGTTCCAAGCCGGTGCTGCTGGACTTCTGGGCCAGCTGGTGCGGCCCCTGCCGGATGATAGCTCCCGTGCTTGATGAGATCGCTGAGGAGCGCAGCGACATAAAGGTTTGCAAGGTGAATGTGGATGAGCAGCCGGAGCTGGCAAGGCAGTTCGGAATCATGAGCATACCCACCCTGATCGTCTTTAAAGACGGGAAGATAGTAAACCAGTCTATGGGCGCAAGACCCAAAAGCCAGATACTGGCAATGCTGTAAGCAGACTGTAAAAGACACCCGCTGCAAAAACAGATATTGCAGCGGGTGCTCTTTATATCAAGCATCAAACTCAGCCGTCCCGAAGCTCCTCCAGGGCCCGGGCATCGGTGAGCTCTATGGAGCCACGGCTCAGCTTCACCATGCCCTCGCTCTGGAAATAGCGGAGCATTCTTGTTACCACCTCCCGGGCGCTGCCCAGGTGATTTGCTATTAGTTCGTGGGTGGTCTTCAAAACCGGGCTGCCCTCCAGGGCTGATTCCTCCAGCAGGAAAGCCGCCAGGCGCTTGTCAAAGCTTTTCCACATGACCTGCTCTATGAGCCACATCACCTCAGAAAAGCGGCTGGCCATTATCTCATTGGTGTAGTTTGCCAGAGGGGCGGACTGTTCCATCAGCCCTTTGTATGTTTCCGCCGGGATCACATACAGCAGGGAGTCTTTCTCCGCCTGGATGGTAACCTGGAACTGGATGCTGCGCATGATGCAGGAGGCGGAGAAGAGACAGACGTCCCGGGGGAAAAGGCGGTATATGCTTATCTCCCGGCCCTCCTCCGACAGGATATAGGCCCGAAGCTGGCCGGATACTACCAGGTACAGCCCGGTACAGTCCATGTCCCCGCTGTGTATGATCTCAGCTTTTTTTACGCTGCGCTGTCCGGCGGATCTCTCCAGTGCCTGCCTCAGGCCTGGCTCCAGCTTGTCCCACATGGGGAAAAAATCTCTCAGCTCCATACATTACCCTCCTTTGCTCAGTCAAGTATATAGGTCTTTTATCCCGATGTCAACTGAGTGATATGGTCACCGACAGGATAAACCCAAAGGGGTATAATGAGGGCAGTAATACAGAAATATGCAGGCCTGAACCCTCAGGCGGAAAGGAGAAGCTGCATGAAAGAAAAATACAGGAAGATACTGCGCACGGCCCTCTTTGTTCTGGGAGGAGCGGCGCTGGGTTATATCTATTACTATTTCTTCGGCTGCGACGGCAGCTGCGCCATCACCTCCAGCCCCTGGCGTTCTATGATATATGTGGCGGTGATAGGCGCTCTGGTGGCTGCCATTACCGAAAAGGAGAATAAAGAGTGCAATACCTGATATCTTTCCTTGAAGGCATCATAACCTTCATATCACCCTGCCTGCTGCCTATGCTGCCCATATACGTCTCCTATTTTGCCGGAGGCGGGGAGCGCAGCCACCTTAAGACACTGAGAGCGGCTCTGGGTTTTGTGGCAGGCTTCACTATAACCTTTATGGCTCTGGGGGCCTTGGCCGGCACCGTGGGCAGTTTTCTGAAAAACCACCAGACGGCGGTGAACATAGTCTCGGGCCTGGTGGTGATCTTCTTCGGCCTGAGCTTTCTGGGCGTGATCAGGCTGAACCTTTTCCACGGCGGCGGCCGTCAGCTGAAAACGGAGAACATGGGTTTTTTCCCGGCTCTGGTTTTTGGCCTGGTGTTCTCCATCAGCTGGACCCCCTGCGTTGGGGCCTTCCTGGGCTCGGCGCTGATGCTGGCCTCCCAGCAGGGCCAGGCTCTCACCGGCACCCTGATGCTGCTGGCCTATTCCCTGGGACTGGGCATACCCTTTGTGCTCAGCGCCCTGCTTATCGACTACCTTAAATCTGCTTTCGACTGGATAAAGCGCAACTATAAAGTAATAAACATAGTCTGCGGCTGCCTGCTGGTGCTCATCGGCATAATGATGGCCACCGGGACCCTGGGCCGTATGCTGGCTCTGCTGAGCTGAAGGAGGACGCCATGAACAAAGATAAACGTATATTGCCCATCATAATATTGGTCCTGGTCCTGCTAATCGGCGGAGCGGGCTTCCTATACGGGCGGCTCAGCTCAGGCTACAGCCCTCAACAGCTTCAGGTCCAGGGCGGGGACCAGGTCCCGGCAGCCGGAGTCTCGCCGTCTCCCCAGCCCGACGCAGCTACAGAGGAGAGCGGGGAAGAAGAGGACTCGGACGATGCAGAGGAGAGCGTGCAGGCTCCGGACTTTACGGTATATGACGCTGAAGGCAATGCGGTGAAGCTCTCCGACTATTTCGGCAAGCCCATCGTTCTAAACTTCTGGGCCAGCTGGTGCGGTCCCTGCCAGAGCGAGATGCCAGACTTCAATGAGGCCTACGAGAAGCTGGGGCAGAATGTGCAGTTTCTTATGGTGAACATGACCGACGGCTCCCGGGAGACGCTGGACACCGCTTCCGCTTTCATAGCCGAAAAAGGCTATAGCTTCCCGGTGCTCTTTGACACGGACATGGATGCCGCCATAACCTACAGCGTCTACTCCCTGCCCAGCACTTATTTCATCGGAGCCGACGGCTCCGCCGTGGCCAAAGCTACCGGGGCCATAGACGCCGAGACTCTCCAGACCGGCATAGATATGATATATAGCGAAGAGTAAAACGCTCCATAAGTTAAACCTCCCGTGCCAATGGTACGGGAGGTTTTTAGCTTTAACGGAGAAATGAACAAGCCTGTATAAGGGCTGTTTTATTTATTCTTGTTTTTCAGTATGCGCACTTCACGCTTTGCTGCGTAGGGGAGGATGGCCTTCAGCTTGTCCTCGGCCCTGTACATCTTGCTGCAATCCGGCAGGTCGCGGCGGAGATGTATGGCGTCGAACTCGCACTTGGTGGTGCACAATCCGCAGCCGATGCACTTGTTCTCGTCCACCACGGTGGCCCCGCAGCCCAGGCAGCGGGCGGCCTCTTTCTTTACCTGTTCCTCGGTGAAGGTGACCCGGTCGTTGCGGAAGCTCTTGGCCTTGGCCTTGTCGTGAGCCGGGACCTGACGGGGGGCATTGTCAAAGCCGATGGGTATAAGGGCCTGGGACTTGTCCAACTGGACAAATTTCCTCAGGTTGCGGTGGATGCGCAGGTCCTGGCCGGGCTGCACAAAGCGGTGGATGGACTCGGCTCCCACACGGCCCGCCGCTATAGCGTCTATAGCGAATCTGGGCCCGGTGACAAAGTCGCCGCCGGCAAAGATATCCTTCTGGCCGGTCTGGGCGGTGACCTCATCCACGATGACGGTGCCCTTCTTGGTGAAGCTCATGGCCTCAGGGGCTATGCCGCCCAGGTCTATTACCTGGCCCACGGCTCCGATGACGCTGTCCACGGCGATAGTTTCAAATTTGCCTGTGCCAACGGGCTTGCGGCGGCCGTCGGGGCCGGCTTCGCCCAGCTCCATAAGCTCTGCCTTCACGGCGCTGACCTTGCCTTCGCTGCCGATTATCTCGGTGATATTGGTGAGGAAGCGGAACTGGACGCCCTCCTCCATGGCCTCGGCCAGTTCTTCCTCGTCGGCGGGCATCTCGCTCTGGCTGCGGCGGTAGAGCACATAGGTGTCCTTGGCTCCCAGGCGCAGGGCGGTACGGCACACGTCCATGGCCACATTGCCGCCGCCGATGACGGCGCATTTTTCGCCTATCTCCGGCTTCTCGCCCAGGTTCACCCGGCGCAGGAAATCCACGCCGCCCAGAACGCCCTCCAGCTCCTCGCCGGGGACGCCGATGGGAGCGGACTTCTGGGCGCCTATGGCCAGGTAGAAAGCCTTATAGCCCTGCTCTCTCAGCTGCTCAAGGCTCACGTCCTTACCCACGTCCACGCCGCACTGGAACTTCACGCCCATCTGACGCAGCACCTCTATCTCGGCGTTGACTACGTCCTTCTCCAGACGGAAGGAGGGAATGCCCAGGGTGAGCATACCGCCGGGGACGGCGTTGCGGTCGAAGACGGTGACGTTCTCGTAGCCCATCATGGCCAGGTAATAGGCGCAGCTCATGCCTGCGGGGCCTGCGCCGATCACGGCTATCTTCTCCGGGAATTTTTCCAGGGTTGGACGGAAGTTCTTTACAGGCGGTATGTAGCGATTTTCTTCTTTAAGCTCCTGCTCGGCTATGAATTTCTTTATCTCGTCGATTGCCACGGCCCGGTCCACATCGCCCCGGGTACACTCTTCCTCGCAGCGGCGGTTGCATATGCTGCCGCAAACAGCGGGGAAGGGGTTGTCCTGCTTGATGAGTTTCAGAGCGTCCATATATCTGCCCTGGGCAGCCATCTTGATATAGCCCTGAACGGCTATGTGGGCAGGACAGGCGGTCTTGCAGGGAGCGGTGCCGGTATCATAGCAGTTTATCTCGTTATCTTCCTTGTAATTGGGACTCCACTTCTCCGGCCCCCATTTCACAGCGTCCGGCAGCTCATGTTTGGGGTACTGGACGGGGCCGTTCTTGGTGCACAGCTTCTGGCCCAGCTTGGCGGCGCCTGCAGGGCAGACCTCCACGCACTTGCCGCAGGCCACGCAGTTTTCAGTGTCCACATGGGCCACATAGGCGCTGCGGGACAGGTTGGGGGTGTTGAAATACTGGGAGGTGCGAAGAGCATAGCACACGCCGGTGGGACAGTTGCATATGCCGAAGATCTTGTTCTCCCCGTCGATATTGGTTATCTGGTGCACATAGCCCAGGTCCTCGGCCCGCTTCAGCAGGTCCAGGACCTCCTCCTTGGTGGCATACCTGCCCTTGCCGGTCTGCACGCAGTAATCGGCAAATTCGCCCACGCCTATGCACCATTCGTCGGGCACGTCGCCGGAGCCCCGGCCCTGCAAAGTTTCGCTGCGGCGGCAGGAGCATACGCCCACGCCCAGGTGCCCCTCGTACTTATCCAGCCAGTGGGACAGGCGCTCGATGTCCAGGGACTGGGACTGGGCGGGTATGGCCTTCTCCACAGGGATGACGTGCATGCCTATGCCGGCGCCGCCTGGAGGCACCATGGGGGTGACGTGCTCCAAAGGAAGAAAGGACATACGCTCAAAAAAGCGGTTGACTTCAGGATTTGTTTCCGGGATGGTCTTGTGCATCAGCAGCATCTCCGCAGAGCCGGGGACATACATGCACAGTACATAGCGTTTGTTCTCGTCGGTCATGGGCAGACCCTTTTCGCCCCAATGGAACTCAATCAGACCTACCACCGCCATTTCATGGAGCACTTCCCTCAGGCGGTCTTTATCCTTGCCCGTGGCCTTGGCCAGCTCCTCCAGAGACATGGGAACCCGCTTTTTCATCTTCAGGGCCACTTCCACCATCTCGTCGGTGAGCACGTTTACCATGCCCCAGTATTCAGGGTCATCCTCCGTTATCTTTGTGATCCCCAGCTGCTGGGGTATTCTGTCTGTGATTTTTTTCCCGAGCTTAAATAAATTTTCTTTATTGGTAACCATAGTGTTCCCCCTTTATTTAAATTGCATGTCACGTGCTTATACCAAAGAAAGCATAGCACATTATGTGCACATTGTCACGCAATTTTGCTGCTAAAAGGGAAAATTTTTACACTTATGCACAATTTGTCAAAATAATATCGTTCACAAAAATACACTTGTATTTTTCCAACGGACGGATTATCATATATTTATAAAATATCAAACAGGGGGAGCCCAGCAATGCTGGATAATTATCTGATAATCCATAAAAGTATTTTGCCGGAATACTATGAAAAAGTGCTTCAGGCCCGCAGGCTCCTGGAGGACGGGAAAGTGCGTGAGGTCAGTCAGGCAGTCAAACAGGTGGGTATCTCCCGCAGCACATATTACAAATATAAGGACTACATCCTGGAGCCTACGGACATTGCAGGAGGCAGAAAGGCGGTGCTGTCCATGATGCTGACCCACGAACAGGGAGTGCTCAGCGCTCTGCTTACTACCATTTCCCAAGTGGGATGCAGCGTCCTGACCATAACCCAGAGCCTGCCCATCCGGGGCAAGGCCAGCGTTACCATGTCTTTGGATATAAGCAGCATGGCCACAAGTCTCACCGAATTGCTGAAAAAGATAGAGAGCACTTCCGGCGTTGAGCAGGCCCGGCTGGTGGCCGTTGAGTGACCTCCCCATGGTATAAGGAGGAGTAGAATGAAAAGAAGCGATAAGGAATACAAAAACTATGTATCCATCCTCAATGAGGAACTGCTGCCGGCAATGGGCTGCACCGAGCCGGTGGCTGTTGCCTACGCTGCGGCAAAAGCCAGGGAGGAGCTGGGCTGCTTCCCGGAGCGCTGCCAGCTCTATGTCAGCGGAAATATCATCAAAAATGTCAAAAGCGTTGTGGTACCCAATACCGGCGGCCTCAAGGGCCTTAAGGCCGCTGCCGCTGCCGGCATCGTGGCGGGCAAGGCGGAACTTCAGATGAGCGTCATTGCCGAGACCCGGCCGGAGGAAATACCCGATATCCAAAAGTATATAGACCAGCATGAGATCGCCATTGAACGCAAAGAGGGAGACAGTGCGCTCTATATCGAGGTCATCCTGGAGGGAGAGGGCCACAGCAGCAAAGCCGTTATCAGCGACTATCACACAAATATCGTTCTGCTGGAAAAGGACGGAGAAGTCCTGTTTCAGAAGGAAGCTGAGCTGCGCTCAAGTTTTGACTCAGACCACAGCCTCATGAGCCTGGAGGGCATGTGGGACTTTATTAACACCGTGGAGATAGAGGATATCAGCGGAGTGCTGGACAGCCAGATAAACTGCAACAGCGCCATCTCCCGGGAGGGCCTGGAAAAGCCCTGGGGAGCCCAGATAGGCCGCATCCTGCTGAAAAATGCCAGCGATACCAAGACCCGGGCCATGGCCCGGGCTGCCGCCGGTTCCGACGCCAGGATGAGCGGCTGTGAAAAGCCGGTGGTCATAGTGGGCGGCAGCGGCAATCAGGGACTCACCGTTACCATGCCCGTGCTGGAATACGCCGAGCGTCTGGGCAGCAGCCGTGACCAGATATATCGTGCTCTGGCTCTGGCTAACCTTATGGCAGTGTACCTGAAAAAGGACATTGGCCGTCTGTCCGCCTATTGCACAGCCGTGACGGCCGGCGTGGGGGCAGGCTGCGCCGTGGCCTATCTGGACGGCGGCAGCCTGGAGGCTGTGCGCCAGACCATAGTAAACGACCTGGCGGTGCTGTCCGGCATGTTCTGTGACGGTGCAAAGCCCTCCTGCGCAGCCAAAGTGGCAAACTCTGTCGGCGCAGGTATCATGGGTTATGAGATGTACAAAAACGGCCAGAGCTTCAACGGAGGCGACGGTTTCCTGCAGTCTTCTGCCGACGATACCATCGACGCCGTAGCGGAGATAGCCAGGGAGGCAATGTCCGAAACTGACAAGAAGATCCTGGACATAATGGTCTCCAGCTCCAACAAGGAGCAGTGAAGCTCAGCTAGCTGCCCGGCAGGGCGGTGCTTGTGCGACAAAGCAACAAAACAAGCTCCCCGGAGAAAGGGGCCTGCGGCCCGTCACCGGGGAGTTTTTACGTCTATGTTGCAAGATTATGTAAACTTATAAGCAGGGGCTCGAGTATCATTTTTTTGCCTTGGTGTTGGAATATATCACCGCCGCCACCACGGCAAGCAGAATGACGGCAGAGGAAGCCAGGGCGTAAGGCAGCATTTGCTCCTCGGTGATTACCCCGGTCTCCACCCGATAGCCCAGCCAGGCGAGCACGCACATCAGCAATGCGCAGAGGAGGCATACCAAGCCTGTGGCCCGGCACAGCTTCTTCTCATCGTACTTGTCCCGCTCTTCCCGGGAGGCGGTGTTGTATCCGGCAATGAGCCAGGCGCCTTTGCCCCCGAGAAGAAAGACGGACATTATTAGAAAAACAACAGCCATTACAAGCAGAATAATTACTCCTAACATGATGGAAATCCTCCCTTTTCAGGCTGTGATTTGCATATTTACTATATCACAAGGCACAAGGGCGCACAAGGCTGAAAGCGCAGAAAACCCCAGGCAGCAGGGGGTAGACCTTGCTGCCCGGGGTTTTGGGCTTATTTGACAGGGCACTGGCGGCCGGTGTTGTCTATCATGGTTTTGCCGCTGAGAAGTATTTGGGATATGGGAACGATCTTGTAGCCGTCGGCTATGAGGGACTCGATTATTCCCGGCAGGGCCTCCGGGGTGTTGTCGGCCGCATTGTGGAAGAGGACTATACTGCCGGGCTGCACTTTATCCAGCACCCGGCCCTGGATCTCCTGGGCGGATATGCCCTTCCAGTCAAGACTGTCCACATCCCACTGGACTGCCGTCATGCCCATTGATGTGACGGAGCTTATGACATGATCGTCATATTCTCCGTAAGGACAGCGGAAGAGAGTAGGTGTGACCCCGGTGACGGCGGCGATCTTTTCATTGCAGGCGGTAATATCCGCCACAATTTCCTCGCTGCTTAGCTGGGAGAAATGGGCATGGGTGGAGGAATGGTTCATTACCTCGTTGCCGTTGTCCGCCAGGGCTTTTACCGACTCCGGGTATTTGTCCACCCAATCTCCCACCACAAAGAAGGTGGCGTTGATCTGGTATTTGTTCAGTATGTCGATCAGCGTCTGGGTGTCCTCATTCCCCCAGGCGGCGTCGAAGGAGATGGCCACCACCTTTTCATCCCGCTGCACGGAGTAGACCGGCAGCTGGCGGGAGGAGGCGGAGGCCCCCACCAGGGCGGGGTTGTTCACTGTCCAGAAAATCAGCACCACCGCCAATATCATGCCTATGCCCGAAAGGGCGCCTCTGTGTCTTTTGGTAAAGCCTTTCAAGTCCAACAAGCGCATCACTCCTTTGTGTACATCCTATGACAAGCAAGGGGCGGATATTATAGGGAACTGATGATTCGGTACCAGGAAAAGAGCCGCCATGCAAATAGCTTTGCAAATATATAAATCAGTTACTTGCAGCATACAGTCAGAACAGGTATAATATAGCCTGGAAGGAAAACGTGGAAACTGAGAAGCAAGCGGCTAATAGCTCTGCTCCCTGGACAGGGAGAATGTTGTGGAGACCATATTCCAGATGCGGATATTTGCAGACAGGCACATAGAGATAAGCTATACATTTTCTGGAGCAAGAAGCACTGCCGGAAGAGCGGGAGCAGGAGCAGGCGGCATATTAAAACAGCAGCTGCAAACAAAACAGCCGATATTTTGCGAAATGGGAGAACACTTAAACGATATCCTGGGCTATGCTGGGCAATAAAAACACGCTTGCGGCACGGAAGCTAGTCTGCTATACTTTTTCTGTCGATTATACGGAAATGCTTTAGATTCAAGGGAAGTGTTATTGTGAGGATAAGAAAAATTTTCTGCCTGCTGCTGTGCCTTGCACTTATTGCCGGACCACTTTCCGGCTGCAGCGGAGATGTGAGCGAAAGCGCCCCGGCAAGAACCGAGACTGGAGAGACCGGGGAAGCTGCGCCGGAGGATGAAAGCCTCCGGGCGGTCTGGTACGGCTTTGCCCAGGACAGGCCCGCCGATGACCCGGTGAGTGAGAAGGATATGGCCCAGCTGCTCCATGGCATGCTGGAGCTTTACGACCCGTCGTTGGTGAGCAGCTGGGACGAGATGACGGCGCCGGCCACCGACGAAGCCATCTACAGGGACTACGGGGCCATCATGCTGCTGTATGCTGCGGAGCTGATGGATTGCGCAGTATTTACCTACGGTACCCAGGCGGACCCCCTGGGTTTGGTGGAGGGCGACCCTTTTAACCAGCCTATCCGTGGGGGTTTTACTCTCTTCGAGATCTACGGCATCAATTGGGAGGACCCCTGCCCCTCCTTTGTGGAGATGGGCCATGCGTGCAATTACATGAACTCCTGCGAGGCCTTTGTGATAAGCCGCTTCTCCCTGGTGAGCGGCAAGCCCCTGATGGAGCCGGAGGGGACGGACATGTGCTTTGACAGCCCCTTGGAGTACGGGGACGCCGCCCTGGCGGTGCTGCGGCTGTATGAGAGCTGCTCCGGCCCGGCAGCGGCCATAATGGAGACGGAGGAGACGGTGAGCTATGCCAGGCAGCTGCTGGTCCAGGCCGGTCAGCGCCGGGAGGAGATATTAAACAGCGAGACATTAGTGGAATATACCGGCACCGCCTACTATGTTTCCAACCAGGGGGATGATGGAAATGACGGCCTCAGCCCTGAGACTCCCTGGCAGAGCATAGAGCGGGTGAACAATGCCGAACTCCAGCCCGGAGATGCGGTGTTCTTCCGCCGGAGGGACACCTGGCGCACCGTGCCGGTGTATGCCCAGACCGGCGTGACCTATTCGGCCTACGGCCAGGGGGCCAAGCCCCGCATCATTTCCTCCCCGGAAAACGGCAGCGGAGTGGACAAGTGGCAGCTCTGGTGGGAAGGTGAGAACGGGGAAAAGATATGGGTGTATTACAGGGACATGCAGGACTGCGGGGCCCTGGTCCTCAACGGTGAGGATTACGCCCGGAAGGTGCTGGGCTTTTGGAACGGCAGCGAGTATTTGGATTTCCCGGGAGATGCGGTCAGCGGCGGTATAAGCGACAGCATCAGCAACGAGGAGCTGCTGGGGCAGGAGCCTTTCGTGGTGGAGCAGCAGCTGTCGGAGGACATGACCTTCTTCAACCAGGCGGACAGCAAGCTGCCGGACTCCCTGCCGGTGCATCTCTTCGGCTGGAACGCAGAGGGGGGACTGGCGGATTCCTCAGGGCCGCTGTACTTCCGCTGCGACGAGGGCAACCCCGGGGAGCTGTATGAGGAGATAGAGTTCCTTACCCATGTGGGCTTGTTTGACGACCCCGCATCGGGAGTGGTGCTGGATAATCTGTTTATCGGCTACGGCAATGCGGTGATAGTGAACAGCGGCCTGGATGTGACGGTACAAAACTGCGAGATAGCCTGGGTGGGGGGAATGGTGGCCTCTTATGCCCTGGAGACAGACACGGCCAGCAACAGGGGCATACAGCGCCTGGCCGACACGCTGACCAGCTGCTCCAGCGGCACCAGCTTCGTAAATAACTATATCCACGAAATGCACCATGCCGGGGTCGGCGTAGAGATATTCACGGAGCAGAAGGCGGGAGCGGAGATGAACTGCGAGAACATCATCGTCTCCGGGAACCTGCTCTACCACTGCGGCTCCGGGGCATTGTATTTCAACTGGGACCAGGAGCCCAATCCCAACCATATGTTCCGCAACGTGGTGTTTGAGGACAACTATATCCTCTTCACCGGCATGAACGGCTGGCTGGATAATGGTGACGCCCCGGCCTTCGCCGACGTGGGCGGGCCAAACATGCAGAAGGGCTGCGCCGTGAGGGACAATGTGTTCTTCATGTCCCGCACGCCCCTTATCCAGATAGACACCTACTCCTCGGAGTATCTGCTGGACTTTGAGGGCAACCTGTATCTCCAGCAGGCCTCCGTGCCGGTGGTCATCAGCGCTTCCGGGGATGTGACCGGAAGATTCAGCGAGGGGGAGGAAGTCCTGGATGTCCTGGAGGACTCTGCCGGAAGCGTCACCCTGCTGTATACGGAGGGCTGGGACGATCTGGACTGGTGAGCCGAAAGCAAAATCAGCAGTAAAGCAGCCGCCCACTATTTCATAGAGGCGGCTGCGCTGAGCCGCTGCAAATTCCATAAGCTCCAAAACGGCGGCAGCCCATAAGGCAGCCGCTGTTTTGCTGCTCCTCCCGCGCCACTGCTGCCCTTGTTTAACTATGCTTGTTTGACAGGAGAAAACGTAATGCCCGGGAGCCCTGTTTTGTATTCTGAAATTCCATATAAACATGACAGACAGCTGTCGTGTTCCTGTGGTATAATGCAGAAAAAGGGAAAGGCGGTGGGCACAATGAAAACGGACAGGCTCATAGGCATCCTTTCCGTCCTGCTCCAGCGGGACAAAGTCACCGCCCCGGAGCTGGCGGAACACTTTGAGGTGTCCCGCCGCACCATACAAAGGGATATTGAAGCCCTTTGCCGGGCGGGCATACCTGTCTCCACCGCCCAGGGTGCGGGAGGCGGAATATCCATCATGGAGGGCTACCGGGTGGACAGGACTCTGCTCACCGCCCCGGAGATGCAAGCCATACTGGCGGGGCTGCGGAGCCTGGACAGCGTCAGCGGCACGGGGCGCTATGCCCGGCTGATGGAGAAGCTGTCCGCCGGGTCAGGCACCCTGATGCCCGGCGGCGCCCATATGCTCATCGACCTGTCCTCCTGGTACAAGACCAGCCTGCCACCGAAGATAGAGCTTATTCAAAGCGCCATAGAGAGGAACCACAGCATAAGCTTTGCCTACTTCTCTCCCAGCGGAGAGAGCGTGCGCAGCGTGGAACCCTATTATTTGGTCTTTCACTGGTCTGCCTGGTATGTATGGGGCTGGTGCCGGAGCCGGGAGGCTTTTCGCCTGTTCAAGCTAAACCGCATGGCGGAGCTTGGCTTAGGAGAAGCCTTTGAGCCACGGACAGCGCCTCTGCCGGACCTGGAGCCGGAGCGGGTTTTCCCGGCCAAATATCAGGTGAAAGTCCTCTTTGACCCGGCCTGCCGCTGGCGTCTGGTGGAGGAATACGGTGCGGACAGCTTTGCGGAGGAGCCGGACGGGCGGCTGCGTTTTACCGGCGGTTTTCCCGACGCCGACAGTGTGCTCAGCTGGGTCCTGACCTTTGGAGACAAGGCGGAGCTGCTGGAGCCGGAAGAACTGCGCCGACAGCTGGAAACTCTGGGCAAAGCCCTGGCGGAGCGATATAAAGGGAGGGACTGACATGGCGTCTCATCAGAATTTTGTAGACTATGTGGCCGAGCAGCTGGGGGAAGCCGGGAGCATCCGCAGCCGGAAAATGTTCGGGGAATATGGCCTCTACTGCGACGGGCTGTTCTTTGCCGTCATTTGTGACGACCGGCTTTTTATAAAGCCCACGTCGGAGGGAGAGGCGGCCTTCCCCCGGCTGCCCAAGGCCCCGCCCTATGAGGGGGCCAGGGACTATATCCTGGTGGAGGACGTGGACGACCGGGACACCATGACCGCCCTTGTCCGCCTCACCTGCCTGGCTCTGGAGAGCCGGCCAAAGAAGAAAGGGAGGAAATGACAGTGGCCTTCGACTATAAAAAGGAATATAAGGAATTCTATCTGCCGCCCAAGAAGCCGGGCATCGTCACGGTGCCCGCCATGAATTTTCTGGCGGTGCGGGGCCGGGGCGACCCCAACGAGGAGGGCGGAGCCTACAGGCAGGCCCTGGGTTTGCTATATGCCCTGGCCTTTACAATAAAAATGAGTAAGCTGGGCGAGCACAAGCCGGAGGGCTACTTCGACTATGTGGTGCCGCCCCTGGAGGGCCTGTGGTGGCAGGAGGGCGTCCGGGGCGTGGACTACAGGCGCAAGGAGGATTTTCAGTGGATATCCCTCATCCGCCTGCCGGAGTTTGTGACAAAAGAGGTCTTCCACTGGGCCATAGCTGAGGCCACGGAGAAAAAGCAGCAGGACTTTTCCCCGGTGGAGTTTTTCCCTTGGGAGGAAGGACTGTGCGTCCAGTGTATGCACATAGGCCCTTATGATGAGGAGCCTGCCACCGTGGCCGCCATGGAGGAGTACGCCGGGGCCATGGGTTATGAGGCGGACTTCGGGGAGGGCCGGTTCCACCACGAGATATATCTCAGCGATGTGCGCCGCTGCAAGCCGGAGCGGCTGAAGACCGTAATCCGGCAGCCGATAAAGAAATCCGGCATATGAGCTGCCTGTCAGGAGGTTTATATGAATATATATGTGCATAGAGAAAACAAGCTGCGCCGCTGGTTTACCATGTGGCTGGACAGGAAGGACGGCGGCATCGGAGAACTCTTTGCCGGCGATGCTGTATATATCGAGAGCTGGGGGCCGGAGTATCACGGCGTCGATAAGATAAAACTGTGGTTCAACGAGTGGAACAGCCGGGGAAGGGTGGAGCGCTGGGATATACGGCAGTTTTTCCACAAGGAGGAGCAGACCGTTGTGGAGTGGGCCTTCCGCTGTGCCATGACGGACGGCACGATCCAGAGCTTTGACGGCCTCTCCCTGGTGCGCTGGAACGAGGCGGGACAGATATGCTTTTTGCAGGAATTCGGCTGTAACGAAAACCGCTATGATCCCTATGCCCAGGGTGAGAGCCCGGTGTTTCGGGAAGAGCGGGCGTTGTGGTTTTAAGGGGGGTGAGTGGACATGAAAGGCTTTATACGGGAGGAACTGCGTTTCTCATTGTGCGGGCTGAACTGTGCCCTCTGCCCAATGGAGCTGGGGGGCTACTGCCCCGGCTGCGGCGGCGGTGAGGGGAACCAGAGCTGTGCCCTGGCCCGCTGCTCTTTGGAGCAGGGCGGGCTGCAGTTCTGCCTGGATTGCCCGGAATATCCCTGCCCCCGCTACGACGGCTTTGACGAGGCGGATTCCTTTGTCCCCCACAGCCGCCGGAAGCAGGACCTTGCCCGGGCCCGAGAGCTGGGGCTGGAGGCCTATCTGGCCGAGACGGAGGAAAAGCGCTCCATCCTTGAAGCGCTTTTGAAGGACTACAACGACGGCCGCCGCAAGAGCCTTTTCACCACGGCAGCGTATCTCCTGCATTTGGAAGAGCTGCGCTCCGTGATGACCTCACTGGAAAGCCGCCAGGAGCTGGCGGAACAGCCCGTCAAGGAGCGGGCGGGGGCCGCGGCGGAGCTGCTGCAAAAGGCGGCGGAGCGCCGGGGCCTAAGCCTGAAGCTGAATAAGGGAAGGAAAAGGGGTGAGCTGGACCATGGAAATAAGACTGGCAAAGGCACAGGATATTGAGGCCTGGATGTCTCTGGTGGAAAAAGTCAGGGATGTTTTTCCCGGACTGGAGACTGCCCGGGCAATGGAGGAGCACAGGGCTGAGGTGCTTCGCTTCATGGAAAAGGCTTCCGCCATATGTGCAGCGGAGGCGGGGTGCATGGCTGGCATACTGCTGTTTTCCCGGGAGCGGAGCGAGTTGTGCTTTCTGGCGGTGGACCCGGATTTCAGGCGGCGGCACATCGCCCGGAAAATGCTGGAGCATATGCTGCCCAATATGGATGCGGACAGAGATATCAGCCTTATCACCTATCGGGAGGGCGACCCCAAGGGGCAGGCCGCCCGGGCCTTTTACAGAAGCCTGGGCTTTTCGGAGGGCCGGCTGCTGGAGGAGTTCGGCTGCCCCGCCCAGGAGTTCGTCTTAAAAGCAGCCGCCGGCAAAAGCTGAGCGGCAGGACAGAAGCCGCATGTATAAACAAGAGGCCGACACTTCTGGAAAGTGCCGGCCTCTTGGTAATAATGAGCCTCTTCAGTCTTTAATTTTTCCAGGCGGCGCCGGTCTCGTCCCCCAGTACGTTCTGTATGACATCTGTCACGGTGTCCCGGCTGTCGCTGTAATGGAAGGAGTAGTTTGTGGGATAGCCGTTGTCCCCCATCCACACTGCCAGGGTGCCGCCCTCGTTCTGCACATAGGTGTTGCCCTCCAGCTCCGGCTGCCACTCCTCCCGGGTGGAGGTGTTTATAAGGGCCCCGGTGCTGAGGTAGAACACATTGTTCACTATGCGGAAGTTCTCCGCCGCATTGGGGCTGCCGTAGCCCTGATAGGCGGCGCTGTACCGGGCCTTGCCGTCCTGGCTGCTGGCCCAACCGTAGCCGGTGTAGAGGAAATAGTTGCCCTCTATCAGCACGTTTTCCATGCGGTGCCGCCCGTAGCCCGCGTCGTCCTCCAGGGTGAAGAATATCTCGATGGGCATGTCGTTGTATTCAAAGAGGTTCCCGGTATAGCTGATGTTCCGCTGGATGACGTCCCGGTAGTCTGTGGCCTCACTGCCGGAGACCTGGGGGTCCTCCGCCGGGTCCTGATTGGAGACGCCTGCGTCGTAGCATTGGTAGATATAGCAGTCGGTGACGGAGTAGTGCTCATAGCTGCCGTCGCACTCTACGCCGTTTCCGAAGCGCACGGGAGCGCCGTCGTCATAGCGGTAATACTGGATTGAGCCGCCTATCCAGCCTATCTCGCAGCAGGACACATCGTAGCCCATACTGTCGCCGTAGATGCCGTGGGCGCCGGTGTATTTCAGGCAGAGATTGCGGAACACGGCGTCGGCGGCGGGGAGCACCAGGTTCTGCCGCACGGCAAACTCGATGCTGCCGAAGACCTCACCGGGGTTGCCCTCGTCGCAGCGCAGGTACAGCTTGCCGGTGACTTCCTCAGGGTATTCGCCCCTGTCGCAGTTGTCCATGACGGTGTAGCGGAAGGGGGCACCGTCGTAGAGGAGGCTGTCCGCCTGGGAGAAGAACATCAGGTCCTCCGTCAGCTCCGTTTTCACGTCGAAGGCCTGGCACTCGTTTGTGGTGGAGAGATAGCCGTCCATGTAGTTGGGCGAGAGCTTCAGCCCATATTCGGCCCCCTCGTCAAAGACGATGACGCCGCAGTCCATCATGTCCATGTGGTAGACCCAGATGTTGTCGGTACCCTCCAGCAGGTACCACTTGTCCGGGTCTGCGCCGTTTTCGGGGGAGGCATAGATTTTCGGCTTTTCGCCCTGGCCGTAGGCGGAGTAGATGACACCCTCTTGAGCCCAGAGCTGCCCACGCCAGAGGTCGCCCCGCTGGAAGTACACCCCGTCGCCCCGCTGGAGCTAAGCGGAGTTCACTCGCTCCAGGCTGGCCCAGGCGGTCTCCGGGCTGAGCCCGTCGTTGTCGTCACTGCCCTGGTTGGAGACATAGTAGGCCGTACCCTGGCAGGGGAGCTCGTCGGTATTGTTCAGTATGCTCTCCCGGAGCTCATCCACCTGGGCAAAGAGGGCTTCGTCCTCCTCGGTGGGCCGGCGCAGCTCCGTGGCCAGGGGGTCATAGTCCAGCATTTCAGAGTCGTACAGCCGTACCAGGGCCGCCAGGGCGGCCTCTCGGCTCAGGGGCTGATCCAGGTGGAAGTCCAGGTTTTCGTCGCAGTCCAGGAAATGTAGCCGGTGATTTATGTCCATGCGCCGCTGCATCCAGAAAATGCCGCAGTCGCACACGTTGCCGATGGGGTCCAGGTCTCCGCCCAGGCTGTCAAAATACACGGGCAGCTCACGGGTGGTGTCGCAGTAGGGGTAGTCCCAGGACAGCTGCCCGTACATGGCGTCATAGTCCACCAGGTATTCGGTGCAGAAGGAGTAGTCCCGGGCGTTGTAGACGTTGCAGCCCAGGGCCTCGGCGGCAAGCATCAGCAGCACCAGGCCGTCGTCCCGGTTCATGCCCCGCTGTGGAAAGGCGGAGCTGTCCACGTTTGCCTGCCAGGTCTCCAGGGCAGCTTCGTCCCACAGCTTTATCAGGGCGGTGACCCCTTCGTCAAAACCGGCAAAATCGGCCTGGGCGGACAGGTCCTCCTCCCAGCCCTCCGGTATGATGCCCAGCTCCCGGGCCTCCGTCGTCTCCCGCTGCTCCTCCGCAGGAGCGGCGCTCTCTGCCGGGAGCGGCTCCTGGGCGGTGGTCTCCTGGGGCGACTGTGTGGGCTCGGCCTGGGCGGAGCTCTGACAGCCTGTCAGCAGGCTGAGGACCAGGCCTGCTGACAGCAGCAGGCATAGGCCTTGCTTTAGCTTTTTCACAAGTGACATCCTCCTTTATTCCGACTGGACTCCAGCCGCCGGGATATGTATGAGTATTCCCAGGGCAGCATCGCCCCGGGAGACATTCTCCCGGCTTATGTTCGAACCCGGTCACTGCCGAATTGTAAAAAAAAATTATACCAGTATTTCCATTATTAAACAAGAGGGTATATTACAGAAGAGGGATTTGAGCTGTAGGTATTACAATGATATGTGACAGAAAGAAAAAATAAAAAAAGTAGCGAATAGGGCTGGCATGTGCTAAGG